>MVZJ01000079.1 GCA_002069095.1 Bacteroidetes bacterium ADurb.BinA174
GGTGCTTAAGAGAACAAACTTCAATAAAAAAACTGCTCCGTCGTTGTTGCAGCACGAAGGCTTAGTAGTGGATATCCTTAACAACAGGGTTACGGTAAACGACGTTGAGGTTCCTCTCACTAAAAAAGAATTCGAAATTCTATCGCTTTTATTACAAACTTCACCAACCGTTTATACGCGCAGCGAGATTTTAAATCAGGTTTGGGGCGACAACGAATTTGTTCTCGACAGAACGGTAGATGTGCACATAACCCGTCTTCGCAAGAAATTAGGCAAATATTCGTCAATTATTGTAAATCGCTCAGGATTTGGATATTACCTGAATTTAGAACCCAAAGCTATAAAATGAAATTCCGGCTGTCTTACAGAAAAAAAATTTTATTATACTTTTCCGTACTTATTGCCATTTTTACGGTTGGGATTATTTTGTTTGAACAGCAACAAATCCGGTACGAACGTACCCGAAGCCTGGAAAATATGCTCGACGATAACGCCGATTTTATCAATCGGTACATTAAGGGGCAAAATATTGCATTGTCAAACAGCTCTCAATTAGACGAATTAACTACATATTTTTCCGATAATCTGCGTTTGACGATTATTGATAAAACGGGTGTGGTGATGTACGACAATTTGTTAGACGAAGAAACAATGACCAACCACATCGATCGTCCTGAAATTCAAAAAGCAATGGATTTCGGCAAGGGTTCCAATATACGGATGTCTGACAGCAACCGTATCCGGTATTTATATTATGCCAAGAGTTACAACGGAGGATATTTCATTCGTGTTGCGTTGCCTTATGAGGTGGAAGTGAGACAATTTCTCAACTCCAAGAACAGTTTCATGTATTTCATCATCATCTTCTTTATCGTTTCTGTATTGATGATGTTCTACTTTGCCAATAAATTTTCCCAATCCATTAAGGAACTGAAAGAATTTGCCGTTAACCTGAAAAATGAAAAGCCGGAGAAGACAGCATTCGAATTTCCTGACGATGAAGTAGGGGAGGTGAGTGCCGAAATTGTAGAAAACTACAACTTGTTGAAAGAGAATCGAAAAAAATTGGCATTGGAGCGGGAAAAACTTATTCAACATTTTCAGTATTCCAAAGAAGGCATCGCTATTTTCTCTGAAGATAGGAAAAAAATATACACCAATTCGCACTTCCTGCAATTGTTAAACATTATTGTTGATGAGCCTGTACTGGAAGACGAGTCTCTGTTTTCCGATCCCAATTTTGAGCGAATTGTTGCTTTTCTCGACTCAACCGACCGTGCCGAAAATGTATTTTCCACCCGTATTGAAAAAAGCGGAAAACAATTTAACATACGGGTAATGGTTTTTGAAGACAAGAATTTCGAGATTTATATCAGTGATATTACTAAGGCCGAAAAGCGGCGTTTGCTCAAACAGGAAATGACCAATAATATCGCTCATGAACTGCGTACGCCGGTTACTAGTATTCGTGGCTATCTGGAAACCATACTCAACCTTGACCCTAAAGATGTTGACCTTCAGCAGGTTTTTATCGATCGTGCTTATGTTCAAACCATTCGTTTATCGGAGTTGATTCAGGACATCAGTATGCTGACCAAGATTGAAGAAGCTGCCGACAGGTTTATAAAAGAGCCTGTTTACATGAAACCGCTGCTCGATGAACTGGAATCCGATTTATCTAAAACATTTGATGAGAAAAACATCATATTCAATATTGAGGTAGCCGATAATGTGGTTATTTATGGTAACCGTACGCTTTTATATTCTATTTTTCGAAATCTTGTTGAAAATTCCATTGTGTACGCGGGCGAGTCCATTCAGATTCTGATACGATGCTACATGGAAACCGACGAAGCAGTATTTTTCGAGTTCCACGACAACGGAGTTGGCGTGGAAGAAAAACATCTGGTGAAAATTTTCGAACGGTTTTATCGAGTTAACGAAGGCCGTACCCGCGATACGGGTGGATCGGGTCTGGGATTATCCATTGTGAAAAATGCCGTTTTGTTTCACAAAGGAAGCATTGTGGCTAAAAATCGTCCCGAAGGCGGGTTGCTATTTCTTATTACTTTTCCTAAAGCAAAAGTTTAAAAAATAACAACTACCCTAATAGGGTAATAGATGTCGGATTCGAATGTCCGATGTCCAGTGTTGTGTAACTGTCCCCTTAGAGTAGGGTGCGAGTCCTGATAAATATCAGGATGGAGGGGTTAAAAGGCAGAAATAAAAATACAAAAAAAGAGTGATTCAAAGTCATTTGAACCACTCTTTTAGTTTTTACTATTTTCTCTATAAACTATCCCCAAAATCCTCCTTAAATTTTGCCATGAGTTGTTCCGGCCAGTTATTTACCGGAGCGAGTCCGCCCATGAAGAAACGAAGAACGGGTGGTTCGTAAACAAACTTCAGTCCGCCAATGAGTTCACGGTTGTCGTTTAGCCAAGTAACGCGGTCGATAACATATTTTATCTGCGATAACGTGAAAACGCGGCGCGGAACGGCCAAACGAACAAGTTCCATATCGGCATAAGTTTCGTTTCCATACTCGTCGCGCTGATTGGAGGCAGAGCCGCGTTCCATGCCTCTAATTCCCGAAATTAGGTATAGCGCCGCAGCAAGCGATGCGGCTGGGTATTGTGTTTGCGGAATGTGCGAGCATATTTCCATTGCGTTCACGTGAGCGCCAAGTACACCAGCGGGCTTAACCATAGGAACATCGTTTTTATCTAATTCATCTACCAAATATTTAATAAATTTGGGACTTTGACAAATCATGGTTTCGTCGAGGGTTTCATACAAACCAACAGCCATCGATTCAATTTCTCGAACCGAGATTCCGCCGTAAGTTAAAAAGCCTTCGTAAAGCGGCACAAGCGCTTCCAGTTCTTTGTAAATAACCTCTTCGTTGGTAGTTATTCCACCGCCACGCGATGAACTGAGCTTACGGGCAGAGAAATAAACAATATCGGCCAAATCGGTCATCGTTTTCAGAATTTCGCCCATGGAAGCATCTTTAAACTCCTCTTCGCGCATTTTTACGAGGTAGGCGTTTTCACCGAGTAAACTGGCGTCGAGTACAACCCTGATGTGATATTTATCGGCAATGGCGCGCACGTCGCGAAGATTCTGTATCGAAAACGGCTGCCCGCCAATCAGATTTGTGGATGCTTCCATTCTGATAAAAGGTATATTTTTCGCACCGTGACGAACGATATTTTCTTCCAGTTTTTCGATATTCATGTTTCCTTTAAACGGATGATTGGAATCGATAACGTACCCTTCATCGTAAAGCAATTCCACAATACGGCCGCCACATTCGGTTATATGTGCCAAAACGGTGGTAAAATGGTAGTTCATTGGAACAAGGCTACCTTGTTTTATATAAGCTTTCGCTAAAATATTTTCTGCAGCACGTCCCTGATGTACGGGCAGGTAGTATTTTTTTCCCAATACATCTTCTACGGCTTTTTTTAATCGGTAAAAACTTTGTGAACCGGCATAAGCATCGTCGGCCTGCATCATTGCTGCCATTTGCTTGTCGCTCATGGCATTAGTGCCGCTGTCGGTAAGCATATCCAGAAAAACATCAGTAGTATTCAATCTAAACGTATTGAATCCGCCTTCGTATAAAGCTTCGAGCCGACGTTCGATGGGTACTAAATGTAATTTTTGCACGACACGTACTTTGTGCAATTCCAACGGAATATTTTCTCCGTTATAAAATTTAATTTCTTGCATAATTGCTTTTTATTTTTGTAAAGATAAAAGTTTTAATTTCTTAAATCGGATATGTTTGTAGCAATAAAAATAATCATTTTGACAAAACAATCCGCAAAGATATATCAAATTATTAAATTTGAAGCTAATATAGTGATTAAAATTGTAAAAGCTGTCGAAAGCTTGGATTTTATTATTTCTTTGTCATTTTTTTAACGATTTTCATTTAATGATTACAAATAAATCGTATATTTGCGAGAAGAATTAATCTAATTGACTAACTAAACAAAAAACAAATCATGGATAAACCTTATGTAATAGGTATCGATGTCGGTGGAACAAATACTGTTGTCGGCATTGTTGACAAGAGAGGACAGATTTTGCGTAGCGGAAGCCTTAAAACTGCAAAGCATGCCAACGTGGAAGATTATTTGGACGAACTGAGCCAGATAATTGAAGATGTGATTAAGGATATTGCTGCTAAAGATGAGATTAAAGGAATCGGAGCCGGAACTCCCAACGGCAACTACTTCACCGGAAGTATAGAATTTGCTCCCAACCTTCGCTGGAAAGGTGTTATTCCGTTTGCACAAATGTTGGAAGACAGAGTAGGAATTCCCGTGGCGCTTACCAACGATGCCAATGCGGCGGCAATCGGGGAAATGACTTACGGAGCGGCTCGCGGAATGAAAGATTTCATTGTAATTACTTTGGGAACTGGTGTAGGAAGTGGAATTGTAGTAAACGGACAAATGGTTTACGGCCACGATGGATTTGCCGGAGAGCTTGGTCACGTGATTATGCGCCGTACAAACGGTAGAATGTGTGGTTGCGGCAGAGCTGGATGCCTTGAGGCATATACATCGGCAACGGGAGTAGCACGTACAGCACGTGAATACCTCGAACTGAAACAGGATGCTCAGACCCTATTGCGCAACATTCCTATCGATGATATTAATTCAAAAGATGTTTTTGATGCCGCAATAGCAGGTGATGAAATGGCGAAAGAGATTTTCCGTTTCACCGGTGAAATGTTGGGCGAAGCATTTGCCGATTTTGTTGCGTTTTCAAGTCCCGAAGCAATAATTCTTTTTGGCGGACTTGCAAAAGCAGGTGATCTTATCATGAATCCTATCCGCGAATCAATGGAAAGGAACTTATTGTCCATTTTCAAAAACAAAGTGAAATTGATTTTCTCCGAACTCAAAGAAAGTGACGCCGCCGTTCTCGGCGCCAGCGCGTTAGGTTGGGAAGTGAGGTGATTTTACAAAACATTATATATAAACCGTCTCAATTAATGAGGCGGTTTTTTGTAAAAAATAAACCAAAGTGTCTTTCAACCAACGCTCGAATTCGAGCAACACAGGGTATGCCAAACGCTTGCCTTCCGACGTACGGACGTAAAGATAAAAATGGTTCGTTTCGTTGAGTGAAAATATGGCTTTTTGAGGGCAAAGGTCGCATATTTTCAACGAAGTGGAAAGACGGCTACGACGGAGAACTTATGATGAAAAACACACATTTTCACCATCCCCTACAAATTTCACCACCCATCTTACTTCTTTTGCCCTAAAATTCTGTATTTTTGCAAAACGAAATAATATACAGAAATCCTCGCGCTTATGAAACCCAAAAGTTTAGTAAATATTAGCGATTACGGCAAAGAAGACATCCAACGGATACTGAAATCTGCAACGGCGTTCAAAGCTAATCCCAATCGCGATTTATTGCAAGGACGAGTAGTTGCCACGTTGTTCTTTGAACCTTCTACGCGCACGCGTTTGAGTTTTGAGACGGCAGTAAACCGCCTTCGGGGGAGGATTGTCGGATTTTCCGATGCGGCCACCAGTAGTTCTACCAAAGGCGAATCGCTGAAAGATACCATCAAGATGGTAAGTAACTACGCCGATCTAATTGTCATGCGCCACCACCTGGAAGGATCGGCACGCTACGCATCCGAAGTCTCCCCGGTTCCAATTATCAATGCCGGCGATGGCTCCAACCAGCATCCCACGCAAACGCTGCTCGATATGTTTACCATCTACGAAACGCAGGGAACGCTGGAAAACCTCACGATTACCATTGTTGGCGACCTGAAATACGGTCGTGCGGTACATTCGCTCATACAGGGACTTTCTTACTTTAGTCCAACGTTTAATTTTGTGGCGCCCGAAGAACTTCGGATTCCCGAAAAATACAAATTGTTCTGTGACAAAAATAGCATTCAATACAAGGAATATACCGATTTCTCACCCGAATCTATCAACTGTGCCGATATTTTGTATATGACACGCGTTCAGAAAGAACGTTTCACGGATTTAATGGAATACGAAAAAGTAAAAAACGTGTATATCCTGCATAATGAAATGCTGAACAATTCCAAAAATAATCTGAAAGTGCTCCATCCGCTTCCGCGTGTGAAGGAAATCAATCAGGATGTGGATGATAATCCGAAAGCGTATTATTTTCAGCAAGCGAAAAACGGCATGTTCACGCGACAGGCCGTGATTTGCGATTTACTGGGATTACCCATCTGAATCTCCCCTAAAATGGAGACTTGAATTATGAAACAATATTATCAACCAAAAAAATCATAACCCGCAAAAAGTCCCCTCGGGGATTTAAGGGTAGTAGTAGGCTTATGGGAAAAGAATTACAAGTAGCAGCGCTGGAAAACGGAACGGCCATCGACCATATTCCGACCAAGGAACTATTTAAAGTGGTTACTTTGCTTCAACTACAACGGCTCGAAAATAGGATTACCATCGGCAATAATCTGAAAAGCAGAAAGATGGGCGCAAAGGGAATCATTAAGGTTGCTGATAAGTTTTTCAGGGAAGACGAAATTAATCGAATCGCACTGGTTGCGCCCAACGTAAACCTGAACATTATTAGGGATTACGAAGTTGCCGAAAAAAAGAAGATTACACTTCCCGACGAAATTATCGAAATTGTCAAGTGTAACAACCCGAAATGCATCACCAACAACGAACCGATGAAAACTCGTTTCGAAGTAATAGACAAAGAAAAAGTGGTGTTGCAGTGCCATTATTGCGAATTGAAAATTAAGAAAGAAGAAATAGTCTTGAAATAGCTGTTGCCTGTTAGCTATCAGTTGTTGGCAGAAAAATTAATTGTTTATTTCTCTAATCATTATCAACCTAACGCAAAGTCAAAAGCCAAAGAATGAAACAAAACCAGAAACCGGAAACATTAATTTATCCGCTTCCCGCGGCAATGATATCGTGCGGAAACCATCCCGATGAATACAACATACTTACCGTTAGCTGGTTGGGAACTATTTGTTCCAATCCGCCCATGTGTTATATTTCGGTTCGTCCCGAACGACATTCGTACGAAATTATCAAACGAAACATGGAATTTGTCATTAATCTCACCACCGAAGAACTGGCTCACGCCACCGATTGGTGCGGTGTACGTTCGGGAAAAGATTACAACAAATTTCAAGAAATGGGTCTGACGCCCGCAAAAGCAACTATGGTGAGTGCACCCATCATCAATGAATCGCCGCTCTGCATCGAGTGTCGCGTAAAAAAAATTATCCCGCTTGGCTCGCACGACATGTTTATTTCCGATGTAGTGAACGTACAAGCCGATGAAAAATATTTCGATGCCGAAACTGGAAAAATCGATATACAAAACGCTAAACTCCTCGCCTATTTCCACGGCAATTATTATGGATTAGGCGAACACATCGGTAAATTTGGATGGAGCGTGAAAAAGAAATGATTCATAATGCATCATGGAAGAATCGTAAATCAAAAATCGTAATTCGTAAATAAGTTTATGCCCGTAAATTTACCCGATAACCTACCTGCAATAGAGCTCTTAAGCAAGGAACATATTTTCGTGATGAGCGATTTGCGTGCATCCACGCAAGACATTCGTCCATTGAAGATACTTATCCTCAACTTGATGCCACTTAAAATCACCACCGAAACCGATTTGATAAGACTGTTATCCAACTCACCGCTACAAATAGAAATTGAGTTTTTGGGGATGAAATCCCATACTCCTAAAAATACGCCGATTGAGCATTTGCAAATGTTTTACAAAACTTTTTCGGAAGTAAAGAACAGCTATTACGACGGCTTTATCGTTACCGGTGCGCCAGTGGAATTGTTGCAGTTCGAAGAAGTGCGTTACTGGAAGGAACTGACTGAGATTTTTGATTGGGCGCGCACGCACGTAACTTCCACGTATTACATTTGTTGGGCAGGACAAGCGGCCTTGTATCATTTTTACGGCATTCATAAACATCCGCTGAATAAGAAAATATTCGGCGTTTTTCCGCATACTATCAACGATAAATCATTTCCGCTTTTCCGCGGTTTCGACGATGAGTTTTACGCTCCGCACAGCCGTCACACAACGGTTTATGCCGAAGAGATCTCTCAACATCCCGAATTGACCATCTTGTCGCAATCCGACGAAGCCGGAGTTTATATTGTAGTCTCACGCGGCGGGCGTGAGTTTTATGTTACCGGACATTCTGAGTATTCGCCCCTCACGTTGCACAACGAATACACCCGCGATATGCAAAAAGGATTAGACTCGGTTGAACTTCCCAAAAACTATTATAAAGACAACGATCCGCAAAAACAACCCGTTGTTTTGTGGAGGAGTCATGCAAATCTTTTGTTCGTAAATTGGCTAAATTACTTTGTATACCAAGAAACTCCGTTTAATATCGAAGAGATAAAGAACTTAAAGGAATTGTAGAATTATCACAAAAAATCGTTATTTGCCGTAGAAACAACAGCTACTTGCGTGTCGGTTATCAGGTTAAAGGTTGCCGTTTCGTCATCGCCATCTTTATCCGTAAGCTTATCGCATGGTTTGGTTACATTGACGGAATAGCCTTTTACTTTGTTTTCGTCTTTTTTACGATAATGGCAGTCGGTATCGTGTGGTGATTGAATGGATTTTGCAGAGATTTCTTCATCTTCTAAAGGGAGCACGGTTTTGTTCATATCTATTTAAAAAACTATTATAAGTATTTGCAATTCAATGTATTTATGGTTTTAAACAATCGGATAAAGCGATATATAAGTTTACCTAATGCTACAAGTTGTGCATCAATTTCACGCTTTGTGTTTCAATAAACAATCTTGTTGTCTGTTTCACCAACTATGTTTTAAAGAAAAAAGTATGACAAAATATGTAAACTTTTTTTGTACGAGACAGAGTTTAAGAGTTTAAAAATCGCTTATTCATAAGAATTTACAAAATACATGATAAAATATATCTCTATAAATTTGGATTAAACAAAATTTATTCATACCTTTGCACACCAATTAAAGAAATACATCGCGGAGTGGAGCAGTTGGTAGCTCGTTGGGCTCATAACCCAAAGGTCATAGGTTCAAGTCCTATCTCCGCAACTATCAAAGGGAAGTTTTAAAACTTCCCTTTTTATTTTGTATGGTTCAACTTCTCTTTAACAATTCCAGTACTTTCCTGTCGAGTTTCATTCCTTTGAAGTCTTCATATTTCACTTCTTTTCTTCCGCTATCGATTATACCGAACGAACCCTTCAGGTTTCATAAAACCCCAGTCCTGTTTTTTAAAAACATCCTTCAGCCAAGCTAACGTAATGTCATGCGGTGTTATTATGGTATTCCATTTCCCAGATATGCATTTTCTCTCCC
>MVZJ01000080.1 GCA_002069095.1 Bacteroidetes bacterium ADurb.BinA174
CATTATTTGCCGTATGGTCAACACATACCAAATGCCATATATTGCCTGTTTTGTCCGGATTCTTTCTGTCAGAACGAATTGCTCTACCCCTCATTTGATTTGAGAGAACATAAGAACCGACAAAACTTGCCAAAATCAAGGAATTGATAGTTGGTGCATCCCAACCTTCACCTAGTAATGATTTTGTCCCAATAAGAACTTTAATTTCCCCTTGCTCAAATATTTGCGTAATTAATTGCACGATGACGTGCTTAAGTTTTTCGTCAGAATTCACGATTAAATAATTATTATCGTAAGCTAAATTTGAAAACGAAAGATTTTCAATACCTAATTTTTTCGAGGTGTCTGTAGGGTATTATAACCAAGGAGCCGGAAAGGATACCTAATTTCATATTTTTATCATTGGTTCTCCTTAGTTGTTCAAATATTGGCAGAACCCCTATTTTATTTAGAACCAGATTGTTTTGATGATCATTAATCAAAAACTCCCTGCGGATATAGTCTGTAAGAATTACCATTCTGAGGTTATTACCTAACGTATTATATTCAATATCTACAATGTTATCAATACTTTGTAGTTTACTTAAGGAAGAGCTAATAAAACGGTTTACTTTCCGATTGTGCCGAAAACTAATTGTTTTTCTCTCAAGTAACCCATTCCTCTTTAACTTATTGATCAGTTTTTCTTTATGCTCTTCATATGCCGTAAAATGTTCTTTGTCATCAAATAGATAGAATGATAGCAATATTTCAATCCATTCATAATTTAGTTGTGGTACTTTGAATTTTTTATCACCAATTATTTCTAAATGGGTTTCAGTAACAAATTTGCCGATAGAATGTAGAAAAATTAATACCGAGGAATAACATTCAAGATTATTATATATCCAATCGAGCTTTTCAGTAGGATTAAGGTAAATTGGATGATTCGTGACTGCTTCAATGAGTACCTCATCCTTTTTTAATTCTTCAAAAACTTTTTCTGCCTTGCTTCTTTGGTCTTGAATGAGTTTAGATTCTTCCTCAGTAGGTTCTGATAAATAAATATAATCTTGATGAGGACACAGGTCATTTTCTACGACAAGCTCCGGAACTGATATTTCAGCGTCAACAGGACCATTTAAATCACTATATCTCTGCCACTCCTTATAAGTAACATCATAAGGTGGAGTTGCTGTCAATCCAACTATTGTAGGATTTAAAGCACGTTTAATTGAATTAAGAGATTTCCACCATTCATTTTTTAAATGATGTGCTTCATCCACGATAATGGTTCCTACTCCCTTTTCTTTCAGTGATTTTACGATCTCTTTAGTGTCTACGGTTTTGACCGTTTCACCATTTTTGCTATTTTTACCATTTTTACCGATTTCATCATTTTCACCGTTTTCAGCTTCCTCTTCGGTATAGGATGTTTCTGAATCCTCGTCAATCATGGTGTTGGTTGATGCAGCATGAAGAGCCTGATAAGTAACAACTGTGAGAAACTCAGGATTTCTGATGTCTCTTGAAATCCAATCAGGTTTTTCGTTTATCTGAAGAAACAGTTCACAAAATCTTTGAATCCATTGGTTCCTAATTGCAACTGTCGGAGCAAATATCAGGGTCGGCTTATTTAATCGAATAGCAACCTCAAGTCCAAGCACGGTTTTTCCTGAACCTGGTGGGGCAATAATATGTAAATGATTATCATCAAGATGTCCTCCTAATTCATTAAGAACTCTTTTCTGATATCTTCTCCAATCATATTTAAATTTTATGTCTTTGGGAAATTCTTTCAATGTCGTGTCGTTTTTATTAAATTACCGCACAATGTGTTATTTACACAACATACTTTCGTAAAACACACCCGAATCAATAGGTGTTTACAAATGTTTTACGTACCACAAAAATATCATTATTTTCTCAATGTCTCACTAAAATCCTTCCCTAAAAACTTATGAAACCGTTTGGTTTCTTAGCTTAATTCAATGTTGGCGTGGCCTATCTAAAAAGAAATATAGGTTTACGTAATTTTCGGATAAATATTCTTTAACCCTTTGGACAAATTGTGTTTATCTCCCGTTAACGAAGCAAATGTGTTGTTTTTAAGACATCGCTGTAATTCTCTCGCATTTAAATTCTCCTTAAATGAATAAAGCACGTAAAATATACACTCTTCTTGTGTTTTACAAGCATTTAGAGTTTGAAAATGATTAAATAAAGTTGTTAATTCTAAAAGGTTCGTGATACCACTGCCACTGGGTGTGGTAAATGTATTGTACATGCAAAATACTACAAAATTTAAAACATTCGTCAATTATTTTCTTTATTGACTATCCGCAAAACTTCCTATTCAATTCTCGTCAAAACGAGCGAACAAGTTCGAGCGGCCATGTCCCAGCCAAAATTTAAATAATCTTGGGCTAAAGCCCGCTTTCGGTGCCGCGTTTTACCCACGAGTTTAAACTCGTGGGTATTGATAAATGTTTTTAGGACACATTGCGGATATTCATATTTTCTTTTATTGTTGGCAAAAAATAAAACAACAGCGCTGATAAAGTGTTATAAAAAGAAAAAAGATTATGGAACTTAATATAAAAGGTAAAGTTGCCCTTGTCGGCGGAAGCAGCAAAGGCTTGGGCAAGGCATGCGCCACCGCGTTAGCGAAAGAGGGCGTGAATGTTGTATTGTGTGCCCGCAACGAAAAAGCGTTGCTGCAAACGAAAACCGAAATAGAATCGTTGGGTGTCGAAGTATTGGCTTTGTCGATAGATATGACTTCTGCCGAAGATAATCAACGGATTATTGATGAAACCATTCGAAAATTTGGGAGAATTGACATTTTGGTCAATAACTCCGGTGGCCCGAAACCGGGTACTTTTCGCGATATTTCGCCGGATGATTTGGACAATGCCTATAACTCCGTGCTGAAATACAATATCAGAATGATACAAGGCTGTTTACCTTACATGGAAAAGAATGAGTGGGGCAGAATAGTGAATATTACGTCCATTACCGTAAAAGAACCGGCTCCGAATATGTTGTTATCCAACATATTTCGTTCGGCGGTGGTAAGTTTTGCCAAAAGCATCAGCAAGGAACTTATCACGAAAGGGATTACAATAAACAACGTGGCTCCCGGATATTTCAAAACCGATCGCGTAACGCAATTAATGAAAGTCCGCTCTCAAGCCGAAGGCATTTCGGTAGAAGAATACGAGCAAAAAGCCATTCAGAATTTTCCGCACAAACGCTATATGGATCCGCATGAATTGGGCGATTTGGTGTGTTATTTGTGCTCCGAACAAGCGAAATCCATTACCGGAATTACGGTTCAGGTGGATGGTGGGTTGTTGAGTGGGATGTACTAACGTTTTGGGGCTTTACGTTCAGGCGTATCTAAACCCAAGGGCTAGCTTAAAGCCAGCCCTTGGGTGGGAACAAAGTTATATTCCAAAGAATTCTTTTATTGCATCAATTTTTTTGTTTGCATTTAATTCTGCTTGAGGAATTTCGTCGCGAGATGATACTGATGAACCTTGTACTTCGATATAAAATTTTATTTTCGGTTCAGTTCCCGATGGACGGATAGATACTTTTGTACCGTCTTCGGTAAAATATTGCAATACGTTGGATGTTGTGGGCATCTCAAGTGTGGTCACCTCTTCTTTAACATAATCCACACTTTCCAGCTTTCCGAAATCTTTCGATAAAATAACGGGAGAACCTGCCAATTCTTTAATCGGATTTGCTCTGAAATTTCTCATCATGGCTTCAATTTCGTCGGCGCCTTCTTTTCCTTTACGCACCAGCGAAACACCCACCTCTTTGGAGTATCCGTATTCTACATAGATATCCTGAAGCAACTGATACAGGGTTTTTCCGTTATCTTTGGCCCAAGCAGCAATTTCGGCAAATAGCGTGCAAGCCGATACCGCATCTTTGTCGCGAACGAAATCGTCGGCAAGGAATCCGTAACTTTCTTCGCCTCCGCCGATGTATTTTTTCACACCTTCGTTCTTGCGGATAATTTCGGCAATCCACTTAAATCCGGTGTAACAATCGAACATTTCAATACCCATTTTGTCGGCGATTTTTTTCACTAATTCGGTGGTAACAATTGTTTTTACGATAAATTCCTTTCCTTTCAACAGTCCGTACTCTTTGCGCCGTGCCATCAGGTAATAAATCAGAATAAGCATAATCTGGTTGCCGTTTATCAAAATAAAATTGCCTTCGTCGTCGCGGATGGCTGCTCCAACTCTGTCGGCATCGGGATCGGTTGCCAACACAATATCAGCTTCCGTTTCAATAGCTCTTTTTATGGCTAAATCCAAGGCTGCCGGTTCTTCGGGATTGGGTGAGATAACTGTTGGGAAATCGCCGCTGATGACATCTTGTTCGGGAACATTGATGATGTTGGTAAATCCGATAGCTTTCAAGGCATTGGGAATAAGTTTGATACCCGTTCCGTGGATAGGCGTATAAACAATCTTCAACTCTTTCTGATTTTCAATGGCCTGTGGCGATAGAACGAAGCTTTTTACTTTATCGATAAACGCCTTGTCCATATCTTTACCGATGATTTCAATCAAATTCTTATTGCCTTTGAATTTAATATCTTCGATTGACGAAATCCGGTTTACTTCGGCAATAATGTTTTTATCGTGCGGTCCAAGCACCTGCGCACCGTCTTCCCAATAAGCTTTGTAGCCGTTGTATTCTTTCGGGTTGTGCGATGCGGTAATCATAATTCCGCTCTGGCAGCCTAGTTTACGGATGGCATACGATACTTCCGGCGTTGGGCGTAAATCTTCGAAAAGAAACACCTTAATTCCGTTGGCGCTGAAAATATCGGCAGATATTTCGGCAAATTTACGGCTGTTGTTGCGGCAATCGTGTCCGATTACTACTTTTATCTGTTCCAAATCGGAAAATTCCTGCAACAGGTAATTCGATAATCCTTGTGTAGCTCCACCCACGGTGTAAATATTCATCCGGTTGCTGCCTGCACCCATAATACCGCGAAGGCCTCCTGTACCAAATTCAAGATCTTTGTAGAACGCATCGATAAGTTGACGCTTATCTTCGTTTTGGAGCATTTGCCTTACTTCTTTCTTTGTTTCTTCGTTGTAGTTACCTTCGAGCCATTGTTTGGCTTTACCGGTTACTTGAGTTAATACTGTTTCGTTATCCATTTTAATTGTTGTATAAAAACCTCTAAATCTCCGTTGGCTGACGGAGACTTAAGAGAGTTGTGAGTCATTATTTTATTGAGTAATAAACTTTGACAAAGTTGAAAAAAGTTGCTTTATCATGCATCAAACGGTTAATCCGTCAGATGCGACGGTAAAATAATTCACCTGTCCCCAATTGTAAATCTAAATTCTTTTATTTAATCGGTTGTACTTTATATTTATCTCCCGTTTGTTCGATAACCTTTTTGTAAAACTCATTCGAATATCCTGCACGAATCGGCGATGTCGGAAGTCCGTAAGGATTACGTTGAAATTGTCCGTCCTTTTCCCGTTTAATCACGCCGTCCACATACTTCACCATTAAATACTGCCCGAGTTTTTTCCATTCCTGCACGCCGTTTTTAATTAAAGAGTTGGTATGGTTCGTTAGAAAATAAACTGCTTCCGATTGAGATTGTTTGTACAAATTTAATGCTTTCTTTTCAATTTCGGGCTGTATTTCCTTAAAATTGTTTTCCAATTTTTGTTGTACTTTTTGCATATCGATACTCATGTCGCTGTAACGGGTATAAACCATGTTCGACACCCAGTTGTGCATCCAGAAAGCCGATGTTTCGGAGTAGGTTAGCAAATCGCCGTTGCCGACAGCCATTTCCTCAGGCACATCGATATGTCCGCAATAAACAGGATAATAAACGGTTTGAGCCGCATCGTCTACACCAAACCATAAAATTCCGCCAATCGGATTGGGCAACCACGAGCGCATTTGCGCTATAAATGAAAATCCTGTTTGTTGCGTAGCAATGGGGCGTTCGTTACAATATGCAACCGAATCCACTTCGAACGTGAGCGGCGACCAGCGATAGGGCGAATTAAAAGGCCCTGCGCCTACATCGAAACGCCAGTCGAGTTCCGTGCCTTCGTAGTGGTCGCGCATCATAGCTTGAATATCGTGAGCGCTGAGTTTTTTATCGGGTTTAATGTACAACGGCATCGGGTCGGTTGTTTTACCTTGCGCATACGTTACGTATTTTCCCATGTCCTTGTTCACCCGATTAAAAAACGACCACACCCGCGCTTCACAAAAACGCAACGCACCAAAATCGAGTGGAGCATAAGCCTGAGCAAAACTAAAATCGGCATCTTTGCCCGAAAAATATCCTTTTTGCTTCGCAAACGAGATAACATCGGGAGAATAAATGCAGTTCTGAGGATCGTTCAGCGGGAATTGGTGAATACGCGCCTGATTAGCGTGTGCCGACACACAATCGTCGGGGATGCGCACTGCTACCCAAACGGCGCCTTTGTTGCCAACACCTTTGCCAATCATTTCCATCACCCAAACTTCATTTGGATCGGCAATGGAAAAAGATTCTCCCGAACTGTAGTATCCGTGTGTGGCTACCAGATCGGTCATTATTTTAATGGCTTCGCGCGCAGTTTTTGCGCGTTGCAGCGTAATATAAATCAAACTTCCGTAATCCATTATTCCGGTGGAATCGTTTAACTCGGAACGTCCGCCAAAAGTGGTTTCTCCAATGGCTACCTGATGTTCGTTCATGTTGCCGATTACGTTGTAGGTTTGTAATGCTTGTGGAATTTCACCCAAATATTTTCCCGAATCCCATTCATAGACTTTTAACATCGTGCCGGGACGATATTGTGCAGCTTTCCAATGGTAAAGCTCGCCGTAAAGGTTGTAAGAATCGGCTGAATAGGAAATAAGGGTTGAGCCGTCGGCAGATGCTTTTTTGCCTACGAGAAAATTTGTACAGGGATAAATTACATGCACTGTCAGGAAAAAAGCAGCAATAATTGAGAAAAATCTTTTCATATTTTATATTGAATTTTAAAGTTTACGAAGCGTAAAGATACTTCAAAAAGGGAGAAAAACCCAAACTGTTTCCTAATATTTCTCTTAATTATTGAAAATCGTTTGAATTAGTATAAAATTTCATTTAATTTTGTATTACGGAATTTGATGACCGTCTGAATTTATGGATTTCAGGAAAATAATGAATAAAAGAGTGTTAAGTTTGTCGATCTATCAGGTAGCAATACTGATAGCTCTTATAGCCATGTTGTTTTTTTTCAGCGACAGCAGCTTACTGAAGCGGATAAAATATGAGAATGAAATTCGCGACCTAAAAGCCCAAATCGAATATTATCGAAATCAGACAGAAATAGACAAAGCCAAGCTGAATGAGCTCCAATCGAATCTTGAAAACCTTGAAAAGTATGCCCGCGAAAACTATTTGATGAAGAAAGAAAACGAAGAAATATTTGTAATCGAATAGTAAACTATGAATACAGTAAAAGTTTTCTGTGTAAAAACGGCTCAATGCGTTTATTTTATTAAATTTGTATCACAGTTGAATTGAATATTTTATGTTAATACAATAGAAATTACTGTTTAAAGTGAAAAATAATGCGTAATTCAAAAGAAACCATTTATCAGATTTCCGGCATTTTAATTTTAATTTCTGCTATATTGTATCTCTTTATCCCGTTAGTTGCGCCTTGGATTATGGCAATTTCGGTACTCGCTTTCAGCGTAATCACGGCTTTGTCTCCTTATCCGGGCAAAAGTATTCGCGGAAAACGATTATTCAATTTTCAGATCTTTGCGTGTATGCTGATGATTGTCTCTACCTATCTGATGTTTAGGAATAACAATTTATGGGCTTTGTCGATGATAATCGGAGCAATTTTTTTGCTTTATTCAGCAATTACCATTCCCAAAGAACTCGAAAAGGAGAAGTCTCGGAAAGATAATTTATAACTTCTGGTTGGAAAACATGAAAAGATTACTAATCTTAGACGATAATTTGACAATTTGTTTGATGCTCAGATCGTGGCTTGTGAAGCAGGATTACAATGTGGATATTGCAACCAGCGTTGAAGAAGCCAAGCAAAAAGTGAAAAACGAAGCCTACGATTTGATACTTTCAGATATCAGGATGCCCGAAGCCGACGGCTTTTCTTTCTTGTCGTGGATTCAAAAATTCGACTCCGATATCTTGGTTATTATGATGACCAGCTACGCCGATATTGAAACGGCCGTAGAATCGATGAAAGCGGGTGCAGCGGATTACATTGCCAAGCCTATTGAAGCAGAAAACCTTTATAAGAAAATAGCAGATGCATTAAAGAATCACGAAAATCAGAAAGTAGCAGAATACTTTCGGAAACCGTTGATCAAACCTCGGGGAGACGTTTATATGAATATTTTTCACAAGTTAAATGAAGTTATACACAACGATTCTCATCTGCTTGTTATCGGTGATCACGGAACAGGAAAAACGTCAGTTGCCCATTATATTTACGGTAGAGGCGGAGTGGATGCCGGGCCATTTGAAACTATCGATATGGAATCTCAAACGTTGAATTGGAACAACGAGCGTGGAGCTTATGAACAACTGTTTTTAGAGGCGCTTGAAAAAGCAAAAGGCGGAATATTACTTATAAAAAATCTTCAGAAGACCGACATAAATCTCCAGACTTTACTGATAAAAGCTCTTTCAGCACAAAAGAAAGACGATGGTTTTGTTCAAATAATCATAACTACCGGAGAAAAAAAGGAACAATTGAGTTCTATCCTTCTCCCCAAATTAGCCGATCTACTCCTGAAATCTTATATTGAACTTCCCACTTTACAAGGAAACAAAGAGATAATTTTGTTTTATGCCCAACATTTTCTTGAAATGGCGAATAAAGAACTGGATAAAAAAATTAAAAAAATAGATACCAAAGTTTTGGAAGAGTTTTATAAACATCCCTGGAACGGAAATATCCAGGAGCTGAAAAACATGATATTCAAAGCTTGCCTGCTGACTGAAGGAAATACGGTTTCCGGTGCAATTTTACCTGTCTTGTTCAAGAATTTCAGCAAGGAGATGGTAGAATCGATACAACCGCAAAAACAAACTATTGAAGGGTTGAAAAAAGAAAATTACGAAAAGGAAAAAATAACCGAAGCTCTCGAAATAGCCAAAGGAAACAAAACCGTGGCCGCTTCAATACTCAATATTGATAGAAAAACCCTATACAACAAAATAAAACTATACAACGTAGAGGTAAATTAAACACCTGATTTAATCGAATGGAATCGTCCGG
>MVZJ01000081.1 GCA_002069095.1 Bacteroidetes bacterium ADurb.BinA174
TTAGAAATCTAAATTAAAATTTTTATACCTTCTTTAGGACACGATGCTTATAGCTTCGTGTTTTTTTACGAAGCCGTAGGCATCGTTTCCCGTTTATTCCGATTTTACCACTTCTGCGGGATTTTGATTCGATGCTTTGTTTACTTGGCTAAAAATTGTAAGCAACACAATTATTACCACAACCAAAATTACCACCGCAAACATCCAACACGACATGGAAATGCGATAGGCGAACCCTTGCAACCAACGATGTATAAACAGTCCTGCCAACGGCAATGATATAATGCATGCTACAAGCGTAATAATCAGGTATTCGCGAAAAAACATAGTCATAACTTCTTTTGTTTTTGCTCCTGCTGTTTTGCGAATGGCTATCTCTTTGTGACGACGTTGCGTTTCGCGCTGCGATACGGAGTAAATGCCGAAAACGGCAATCAGGATGCAGAGTAAAGAAACGGTAAAGAAAAGCTTTAACAAGTCTTTCTCGGCTTTGCTTAAATCGTTCAAAATGGAATTCATAGCTCTTACTATCAGCTCGTTTTCTTTATCAGGCTTGTATTTGGGAATTAACTTGTTGATAGCAGCTATTCCTTCTTTTTCCATTCCCGGGGTTACGCGAACATAGTTAACCGCACCTTCCGACCTCAATTTTCTTCCTTTAATAAAAAGCGGTGGTGTAGCACTTTGTAACCCGACAGTGTGAAAATCTTTAATAACACCCACAATCTCAAATTCTTCTTTACCTCTTCCATTGTGGCTGAACCAGTTTGTGGGTATATTGATTTTTTCCCCAACTACATCATTGGTTCCCAATACTTTTTTAGCTGTTTCATTAATCAGTATTTTGTTTGTTTGTGTTCCGCCTCTCAACGGATAATCTTCTTCTGAAAAGTTTCTCCCTTCAATGATTTTTATTCCGAAATCATCAATAAAATTATCACTTACACCAATTACTTGAAAAGTGGGGTTATAGCCTTCGGGTTTGCTTTCCCATTGCACATCCGTTATGCCCACTGCGCCCATTTGGTCGGTAGTTTCAAGAATAGTAAAATAGTCGGTTTCTATTATGTTTTCTACCATAGGCAGTTGGCTTACGGCTTTCATTAATCCTTGTCTGTCATGAACTTTCATTTCTATTTGCAGAAGGTTGTCTTTGTTGAACCCCCAATTGCTGTTTTTCATAAAACTTACTTGTTGATAAAATACCAAAGCGGTCATTATGAAAAAAACACTGATGATTAGTTGCAATGCTAAACTTATTCTTACATGAAACAGATTTTTTTTACTCGTAAAATGTTGACGAAACGATGTTTTTTGAATAAATCGATATAAGAAAAGATAAGTAAAGATATATAATAAAATGGCAACCAATGCGATAATAATTAACAGGTGGCTGTACACTTTTTTTGTAACTACAACCGTAGAAAATGTCCTTTCGAACAAAGAAATGGTAATTTCCACGGTGAAGAACGAAAGAAATGCTACGATGAGAATCAGTAACGACATTTCTACAAATAATTGCTCGATAATATTCAAAGCCGATGCGCCGGTTACTCGTCGCAAATTCATTTCTCGCGCTCGTGTGAAAGTGGTATTGATAAGTATATTTAGGTAATTGAAAAATGCAGCGAGAAGCAATAAAATACCTGCGAAAATAAACATGGCAATATATTTTACATCGAAAGCCACCTTGTCGAACGGGTTGTAAAGAATTTGTCTGACAGAAGTTAAAGGAGATATTTCAAAAAGCAAATCATCGTTATAGTTGTTGTCGACGGCAAATGTTCTCAGTTTTTTGCGGAATTTATTGATGTCTGTTTTTTCGTGTAGAAGAAAGAAGGGTCTGGCATCGGTAAAATCTTTCCATTGAACCGCTTCGTCCGACATTTTTGAAAATTCACGTGCAAAATTATCCAGCACGTAACCCTCTTTTTTTAAAATAGTGTTTTTGGGCGGATTCTCAATAACGGCTTTTATTACAAATCGTTCTTCGTAACCCGAAATCAATGTTTTTCCGATGGCACTGTCGGGAAAATTGAAGTGTTTGCGTGCAAAGTTTTCTGTTACAATAATCTCTTCCGCTTTCAGCATGTTGTTGTCAAGCGCACCTGCGATTATTTTGGGTGGGAAAAGTTGTAAAAAGTTTTCGTTTATAAATTCAAGTTCGGGATATCCCAACTCTTTTTCGTTGTATTTGAATTTTGAACCGTAGTTGGGAAACTGTATGGCTACCTCTTCTATTTCGGGAAATGCTTGTTGTAGTTTTTCTACTGCTATAAACGGGACAGCCCCGTCTTCATACATTTTACCGGAATTTTTGTGTATACCGTACATACGATAAATTCTACCCGAGTTGGGATAAAAACCGTCGTACCACGTTTCATATGTATACCAATGGTATCCGTATGCAAAAAATACCACGCCAATGGTCAATCCCAAAATGCTGATAATTGTTTGGGTTTTGTATTTAAATAGATTGCGAAAAGCTATCTTTAAATAATGAGTGAACATATTTTATACTGTTGGAAAATTAAATCATAATTGTTATATCTTCTTCGGGACACGATGCTTAAAGCTTCGTGCTTCTTTTACGAAGCCACAGGCATTGTCACCCGTTTTTTAAAGACTTTATTATTTCAAAATCATTATCAATAATTCATACTCTGTCATCTCATCGTGCAAAGCTTTCAGTTTTTCTTGTTGCGATGGCGGAAAAGATGCAAAAGCTTCGGAATCCATAATTTGTTTCAACTGCGTTTTGGTGTAAGATGAGTAAAGCTTGTCTTTGTAAACGGAAGCATTGCTTAGCATAAGCCGAATAGTTCCTTCGATACTGTTTTGTAGCGTGAAAACTTCGGGATATTCACAACTCGGAATAGAATAACGCTTGCCCGATTTTTTATCGTAATAAGAATAGAAAAACTTTACTGCACCGCTTTTTCTGTTATTTGGGCAGTCGTAATCTTCTGTATGAACAATAAATAGGAAATCGTTGGTTTCCATTAATTGATAAATAAATATTTTCCCCTTCTTGTCTCCTTTCAACGCGGTTTGCATATCGGGTTTTTTATTGCCTGAGTTCAATACAAAAGCGGGTGTCAACTTATCGGCGCTTACGCGAAAGATGGTATCGTTATAAGCTTGACGCATGGATAAAACTTGGTTGTATCGATAAAAATCGCTGCTTTCGGGATTGGTAAAATTTCCTTTACCAATGTCTGCCAACGGATTGTAATTCATAAATGCCGATAATGTATCGCCTTTGATATCGAATACATAAAGCATCGGCTCTTTTCCCGTGTAAGCAGGGTTATAGACATAAGAGACATAACTGTCGGGCGAAAGTAAGATGCTTGTACCATACGAAGCGGGACGGTTTAGATAATTTTTCTGCTTGTCTAAATTATGAAATACAAAGCGCCCTTTTCTATTAGCAACTTTTGTAATCAGGCAATTGTCATCAGATACTGAAATTCCCGAAATTATTTCACTTTCAGGTGTTATGTACATGGTAGCGCTGTTGTTTTTTACGTCAAATTCAGGAAGCTCTTTTTTTGCGGCAAGGGTATAAATATAATTTCCCTGCATATCAAAACAGTGATAACCGAAAAAATTATCACCGGCAATCAATTTATCCTCGGTTAAATAAACCCTTGAATTAGCCCCACGACCCGATGATGCTCCCCGCTCATACATAACCTGATAGGTACTGTTCCCCAGAAAAGCTATCCCTTTTTCTGCCAAAGGATGTTCTATCTTTACATATTCTACCTGTGTGTAAAATTGGCTTAGATCCAACTCCCCATTTTCTGCCTTGTTTTCAATATTAATAACTATCGGCGGATTTTGTGGGTCAACTCCCCGTTTCTCGGGATACTTTATGCCCGGATTGGGAATTATGGTGTCCAGCGTTAATTCGGCAGAATAGAGTTCTTCCAATTTTACGTTGTTTTCGGAAGTATCTTCCAGCGTCTGTTTTTTACCTTTTCCGGTACAGCCTACAAGAAAGAAAACAGTTGCAGTTGCAATGAGTACTTGTTTCGTATTCATAATCTCAATATCTATTTATTCGTTTTTTAATGATTCTACGGGATTTTTTCGTGCGGTAAAATAAACTTGCAGGCTTATTACCAACAGAGTAATCGCCATGATTAATAGAGGGATAAGTAAGAATATCCACCAGCTCAAAGTTGTTCGATATACATAACCTTGAAGCCAATTGCTCAACAATATATAGCACGGCGGAATGGCAATAACCGCTGTGATGGCAGCTATTTTAAATATATCGCCAGCGAAAAGCAGTATAATATCTTTTGTTTTTGCCCCGTTAATGTGGCGAATGGCAATCTCTTTGGAGCGTTTTTCAATCATAAACGAAAGCATACTGATAATACCCATTAATGTTAAGAAAAAAGAGATAACCGAGAATACCGATAACATTCCGGCAGTACGCAGTTCAGTTTCATACATCTCGTTGTATTCGTCTTCCACTGTATGATAGATAACGGGATGTTTCTTAAAGTCGGGTTTCATCTCCTTGTATTTGGCTATAATATAATCGAGCGTAGCTTTTTTATCCCTTCCTGTTGTTTTGATATATACATTGTTGCTCGATTCCGGATTGAAGCTTATTATAAGTGGCGTAATAGGCTCTTTCAAAGGCTTGAAATTAAAGTCTTTTACCACGCCAATAATTTTTCCTTCCATACCCCAAGCATATCTTACGGTAATACCTATCGGGTTTTCTTCTCCGATTACTTTTTTAAACGCCTCGTTGATAACAATATGAAATGATTTCTCGTCGGCATATTGCCACCAACTTAATCCTGCGGGAATAAACTCTCCTTGTATTACTTCCAAACCAAATGTGTTGGCATAATGATGGTCGCAAAATATCTGCGTGAACTCCATCTCCTTTGAACTCTCTTTTCCTCCTGTCCAGCTTACACCACTGTAATTGTACGAACTGTTGTAGGGTGCCGATAAGGCAATGCTCGCATCAATAATATTAGGATTCTCTTTTTTGATAACTTGTATAAAATCTTCGGCATTATACCAAAGGGATGTTTCGAGTACCAAAATATTGTTTCTGTCAACACCTGTTTCGGCATTGAAAACCGCGTGAATTTGCTTGTAGATGAAAACAGTGCAAATAAGTACCGAGATAGACAGGAAAAATTGTACGCCTATAAGTATTTTCCTGAGCCCCTCTTTTGACCCTGTTTTTGTTCCCCCTTTCATAATCATTACCGGATTGAACGACGATAAATAAAAAGCGGCATATCCTCCCGATAACAGCGTTACAACCGCACACATTACTATGGCGATTATAAAAATGCTTACATCGAAAACCAATGGCAGACGATTACCCATTATTTGACTAAAAGAAGGGAACAAGAGCTCCATCAATACAAGCGAAATAAATACGGCGATAAAAGACAATATAAATGATTCGAACAAAAAGCGCTCGATAAGTTTTTTTCGGTTGGCACCGAAAACCTTACGCACGCCCACTTCTCTTACTCGGCTCATGGCTCGTGCTATTGATGTATTCACGTAGTTAATCACCGCGATTAATAAAATAAGCAGCGCCGCGCCTGAAAAGAGATAGATTTGTGCTAAGTTCCCAAAACTTCCGTCATCTACCTCTTTGGGCGAGTGCAGGTGGATATCGCGAATGGGTTGCAGTTTCAGCAGGTTTTTGGTATCGCGTGTAGTGCCAAGAAATTTGGCGACTTGTGTTTCAAATTCGGGTGTTATTTCGTATCCGTCGGCTAATCGGATATAGTGAATGCCGCCAAAAACCGGATTCTTTGATAACGGGTTAAGTATATCAAATGTAATGTGCGTGTTTTTCGGCACTTTTACCACCGCACTGATTGTGAATGTGGCAATGCCTGAATTTCCAAAATCAACTGTTTCGCCAATTGCCGACTTATTACCGAAAAATTTACGCGCCGCTTCTTCCGACATAATTGCTCCCCGCTCCTTTATCACGGTTTCGGGAGAGCCCTCTATATAGTCGTAAGCAAAAATACGCAGGAAATCTTCTTCGGTAGTTACATATGTTGCCATTATTCCGTCGCCCTCTCTGCCCAAGACGGTAAAAGGCAGTGTTTGGCTGCGCACCAAAGCAGCATATTTAATTTGCGGAAAAGTCTCTTTCAGGTTGGTTGCAATGCCGGGACGAATGTCGGCACTGTAAACAATACCTTCGGTGCGGGTTTCTTCTTGCAGAACTTTGTAGATTTTATCTGCATCGGGATAACATTTTTCGTAACTCAACTCAAACTTTATCCAAAAGATAAGTAAGAAACAACAGGCAACGGCTAATGCCAATCCTGTTATATTTATTGCAGAATATGTCTTGTCTTTTAGTATATTCCGCCAAGCGATTTTTAAATAATGTTGAAACATATCTTTTTAATTTACGATTTATTTTATGATATATTATTAATGTTGAAGCTTTAAAAAACTCATAACTGCCAACTCATAACTCAAAACTACTTAATAACCAGTTCTTCCACATCGCCAAAGTTGGCATATCCGTTTACCACGACTTTATCGCCGGGAGCGAGACCCGAAAGAATCTCGTATTGTGTGGGATTTTGTCGTCCGATGGTTATCGGTGTGCGAATGGCACGGTCGCCCGACTTGTTCAGTTTGTAAATCCACTGTCCGCCCGTTGTTTGGAAAAAATCGCCTCTCGGAATCACGACAGCCGTTTCGGGTTGTCCTAGTTCTACCTGTACGCGGAAACTTTTCCCGATGCGCACGTTATCGGGTTGTTCGCCAACGAAAACCAAATCCACCTCAAACTGTCGGTCTTTTACTTCGGGAATCACTTTCGATACTTTGAGCGGGTACTTTTTACCTTGATAGGTTACCGATGCGGGTAATCCCACCATAACTCTGTCGATATAATATTCGCTCAATCGGGTATTTAGTTTGAAATTGTCCATCACCTTTATCTCGCCGATATTCTCGGTTTGACCGACACGCTGTCCCAATGTAACGTTCAAAAAACTGAGTTGTCCCGAAATGGGTGCGCGAACTACCAAGTTATCCATTCGTCCGCGAACGTGAGCGGTGCTTTTTCGGGCACGTTCCAAGTCGTTATCCATCAGTTCGCGACGCAATCGGGTAGCAGCGCTGTCGTGGCGAAGCCCTTCCAGTTGTAAAGCGGTACTTTTGGTTTTATAGTTATACTCCTCTTTTTGTACATCGAGTTGCGCTTTGCTTTTTACACCCATGGCGAACTCTTCTTGTCCCAACTCAAAATCTTTTTCCAATCGATTCAATTCGTATCGGGCTTGCAACGTTTGCTGACGCAGAAGTATCGACTTTTGTTCCATTTCTACCTTTTTCTCTTCGTAGAGAATGCGCTGTTTTTCCCATTCGTCTTGTTGTTCTTCAATTACACGTTCCAGTTCGGGATTTTGCAGTACCAAAACCGTATCGCCTTTGTTGAGCATTGCTCCCTCTTCGGCAACTATTTGTTGCACCATTCCCGATTCCATGGCGTTAAGTTTAATGGTTAATATGGGATGTACGATACCCTCCGCATCCACATAGTCTAAAAACTTGTCTTCCGTTACATCGGCTATGGATATTTTTTCATTGTCAACGCGCAGTTTCCTTCCGCCCGATACGCTGAAAAGCACGTAAATAAGAAAAAACAAGAAGATGGTAGCACCCAATAGATGAAATTTATATTTTTGGAGAAACGACTTCTTAGGCAATTTTTTATCCATAGATGAATCGCGGGATTCGTGGAAGGAGTTATTCGTTCCTTGATTCAAGTTCCGATTTTCGGGGTCTAATTTGTCCATTATGTTTAGTTTTTTATGTTTGCTGTTTACTGTTTATTCTGATTTCACCACCTCTGCTTCATTCATTTTTACCGTACGCGTCACTTGTTGTGCCACGGAAAACACGACAATAGAGACGATGATCAATAACACGAGTACAAACAAGCCAATCGTTAATTTAAAGTGATAGGCGTATGTTTCCAACCATCGGTTGACCAACAAAAATCCCAATGGTAATGCTACACAGTTGGATATTACGGTCAGGACAAGATATCTCCTGAGAAACAGATCTAAAATGTCCGGAAATTTCGCGCCATTAATTTTTCGAATGGCGATTTCTTTCTTTCGTTGTTTAGTAGCTAATGCTACAAGAGAATAAATACCCAGTGATGATATAAGAATACAAATAATGGCTAACGAGAGAAATATACGCGACATATTCAAATCTGCCGCATTCAACCCTAAAAGTATGTTGGGAAGATATTGAATTTGTTTGTCGGGCGCAACCTCATCTTTGCTAAAATCGTTGTAATGTTTACGGGTAAATTCAAGCGCTTGCTTCTCGTGTTCCGGTTTGATTTTTATGTAAATATAGGGCGTTTTTAGCAGCAGGTTTTCTTTTTCTTTCCGAGGAGGAGTATGAAAAAATGTCTTTTCCAATGGGTATTGCATAGGGAAATAATGATAGTCTTTCATTATACCGCTAATGCGAAACAATTGACCGTCTGTTTCCGTAATTTCATATATTCTGCTGAAATCATTTTCCAAATTAATCAACTTTGCTCCCGTTTCATTAATTACATATTCCGGAATACCTTTGTCGGAAAGCCATTCTCCCCGTTGCATTTGCAATCCGAAAAATGATAAGAAATTAGGCTCGACCACCACTATGTTATCATCCGAATAATTATCATCTTCGCCTTGAATGGGTAAACGTGTGATGTAACTGCAATAATATTGACGTAAGGACGAAAACAGGGGATCGGTTAATGTCGTAACATCTTCTATGTAAGGAGATTGTTTCAGATGTTCAATAAAAGGCATATAATCTTTTTCCCAGGATGTTTCAAATCCCAAGTCAATTTGCCAAATGTTTTCCGTTTTAATGCCTTTATCTTTGTTTTGCGTATATCTAAATTGAGAATAAAAAGCAAAAGCCGCTACCAGAAACAACCCACCTATAAATATCTGTCCAACAATAAGTGCATCCCTCAAAACGGCAGAAACATCATTATTTGTTCTTTTCATTAAACCATAGATGGGTAGGATGCTCAAGATAAGAAATATAAAACTGATAATCCAATAACTTCCGATACCGATAACAATCAGTTGTTTCTTAGGCAGAAATTGAATGAAATCTTTGAATATTCCATAATTCTCCAATTGTGTATAGTGTTGATATGTTGG
>MVZJ01000082.1 GCA_002069095.1 Bacteroidetes bacterium ADurb.BinA174
CGGCTAAAACCGATTGAATTTCTAACCATTTATCCACGCCCAAAAAGGGACATGGCCGCTCGAACTTGTTCGCTCGTTTTGACGAGAATTGATTAGGATGTTTTGCGGATAGACATATAAAAAATATATAAAACAGCATAAGCCGCAACCACAAATTTCACAATCCCCAAGACATTTATTTCGTCAGTTTTGCTGTTGTTGAATGGTTTGATGTTTTCACTCACTTTTCATCAATAGAGTAAAAGCCTTTACACATTAATTACAATTAGAATAGTTGTGGCTTTGATTTTTATCGAATGTGGCGTATGAATTTCAGTTTTTTTATGTAAGTTTGTATCCGAATATCTGAAACGCATCAAATGCGAAATCATTATCGATAAATGAAGATTAAAACATTCGAATTTAATCCGTTGGGTGTTAACACTTACGTATTGTACGACAAAACCGGTGAGTGCATTATTATCGACGCATCGTGTTTTTTCCCCGATGAGAGAGAGTTACTGCTGAATTTCATTCTCGACAATAACTTGGTTGTTAAACACATGGTAAACACTCATTTGCATTTCGATCATATTTTCGGAGCGAATTTTATTACTTCGCAATTCGGTTTAAAACTTCAGGTTCATCCCGACGATGTTTTTTTGCTCGAAAATCTGCCGCAACAACTTCAGATGTTCGGATTTAATACAAATGTAGATTACACGCCTGAAATCGGTAATTATCTCAAGGAGAATAGTATAATTGATTTTGGTCAACAACAACTTAAAATTTTTCATGTTCCCGGCCATTCGCCCGGAAGTGTTGTTTTTTACAACGAAAAGGAAAGGTATGCCGTAGTAGGCGATGTTCTTTTTAACGGAAGTATCGGACGCACCGATTTACCCGGAGGAAATTTTGAACAGCTTAGTGAAGGAATTCAAACCAAACTTTTTACGCTTCCCGATGAAACGGTAATTTATTCCGGACACGGGCCGATAACTACCGTCGGACACGAGAAAAAATACAATCCGTTTGTAGGAACAGGAAATTAGAACAAGGAACAAAGACTAAAAGACGTTTTAGCGTTTAACAGTACAACTAACATTGAATATTGAACTTTTAAACTTTAAATATATATGGAAATGGAACATTTCAAAACCCGTCATATCGGGATTAATCCGGAAGATTTAGACAAAATGTTGCAAACCGTTGGAGTTTCATCGGTTGACGAACTTATCGAACAAACTATTCCGGCAGATATCAGGTTAAAAAAGCCTTTGTCGTTGCCCAAAGCGCAATCCGAAATGGAATATGCCGAAGATATCGCACGTATGGCATCGGCAAACAAAATTTTCACATCTTACATCGGGATGGGCTGGTACGATACCATTACGCCCGCGGCCATTTATCGCAACGTGTTCGAAAATCCGGTGTGGTACACGTCTTACACGCCTTATCAGGCAGAAATATCGCAGGGAAGGTTAGAAGCATTGCTCAACTTCCAAACAGTAGTAAGCGAGCTTACCGGCCTTCCGTTGGCCAATAGCTCTTTATTGGACGAAGCTACCGCTGCTGCTGAAGCCGCATCGATGATGTACAGTTTGCGTAGCCGCGATCAGGTAAAAAACAATGTGGAAACCCTCTTTGTAGATCAGCATGTGTTTCCTCAAACGTTAGCGGTATTGCGCACACGAATGGGCATGGTGGAAATCGATATCGAAGTGGGAGATTACAAAAACTTCGGCGGAGATAAAAAATATTTCGGCGCCATTGTTCAATATCCCAACAGTAACGGAAACATTGAAGACTACAAGAGTTTTGTGGAAAAAGCGCATGCTTCCGATTGCAAAGTAGCTGTAGCTACCGATTTAATGGCGCTTGTGTTGTTAACGCCTCCCGGTGAGTGGGGAGCCGATATCGCTTTTGGCAGCAGCCAGCGATTTGGAATTCCCATGTTTTTCGGTGGCCCTTCCGCAGCATTTTTTGCTACCCGCGATGAGTATAAACGCAACATTCCGGGACGCATTATCGGTATTTCGAAAGATGCTTACGGAAAAGAAGCTTTGCGCATGGCGTTGCAAACGCGCGAACAGCATATTAAACGTGAAAAAGCTACGTCGAATATCTGTACCGCTCAGGCATTGTTGGCAACCATGTCGTCGTTCTATGCCGTTTATCACGGTCCCGAAGGGTTGAAAAGAATTGCGAAACGCATTCATTCCATAACCTCGTTGGTAGCAGATGAGTTAAAAGAACTTGGTTTTAAACAACTTAACAATAGTTATTTCGATACATTGAAATTGCAATTACCGGCAAATGTGTCGATAGAAAACGTGAAAAGTCTGGCCGAAATGAGGAGTATCAACCTGCGGTATTTCAAAAACGGAGAAATCGGCATCAGTATCGATGAAACTACCGATGATTACCGGGTTCACGAACTGTTGGCAGTTTTCGCTATGTCGGTTGGAAGCTCAAAAGTGTTTATGATTGACGAATTACCGGAGAAAATGACGTTGAAAACCGACCAGCTTCGCACATCGGCTTTCATGACACATCCCAATTTCAACAGCTATCATTCCGAAACTGAATTGATGCGTTACATCAAGCGATTGGAAAGAAAAGACATATCGTTGGCGCACTCCATGATTTCACTCGGATCGTGCACCATGAAACTGAACGCTGCATCGGAACTTCTTCCGTTAGGACATACTGGATTTCAGAGAATACATCCTTTTGCCCCCGAAGATCAAGTGCAAGGTTATAAGGAAATGATTAACGAACTGGAATCGTTGCTGGCCGAAATTACCGGATTTGCCGGAACCAGCCTGCAACCCAATTCAGGAGCTGCGGGAGAATTCACCGGATTGTTAGTAATTGCCAGTTATCTGAAAAGTATTGGGCAAGGCCATCGTAAAACGGTACTTATTCCTGCTTCGGCGCACGGAACCAATCCTGCAAGCGCAGTACAAGCCGGTTTTACGCCAGTAACTGTGGCCTCCGATGTGAAAGGAAACGTGGATATGGATGACCTTCGCAAAAAAGTGGCTGAACATCGCGACGATTTGGCTGCTTATATGATAACGTATCCCTCCACACACGGTATTTTCGAAGTGGAAATCCGTGAAATGTGCAACATCATTCACGAAGCCGGCGGACAGGTTTATATGGATGGAGCGAATATGAACGCGCAGGTTGGAATTACCAATCCGGGTACTATCGGAGCCGATGTTTGCCACCTGAACTTGCACAAAACGTTTGCTATCCCTCACGGAGGCGGAGGCCCCGGTGTAGGCCCGATTTGTGTTGCCGAGCATTTGGTTCCCTTTCTTCCGGGACATCCCGTAGTTTTCGAATCCGACGTAAATACCGTTGCATCAGCGCCTTACGGAAGTATTGGCGTTGCAACCATTACTTATGGCTATATTAAGATGATGGGAGCCGACGGCTTAACGGAAGCTACAAAAATAGCTATCCTCAGCGCTAACTATCTAGCTGAAAAGTTGAACGATTCTTACGGAATAGTTTATCGCGGAGCGAACGGAAGGGTAGGGCACGAACTTATTTTGGAATGTCGCGGATTGAAAAATACTACGGGTATTTCTGAAACCGATATTGCCAAACGATTGATAGACTACGGTTTCCATGCTCCCACGCTCTCTTTCCCGGTTCACGGAACGCTGATGATTGAGCCAACGGAAAGCGAAAGTTTGGCAGAACTCGATCGTTTTGCAGATGCCATGCTCAATATTCACAAAGAAATCATTGAAGTATCGCGTGGCGAATACACGTTGGAAGACAACGTGTTGGTAAATGCTCCACATCCCGAATATGAAGTTGTTGCCGATGAGTGGAAACATGCCTATCCGCGTAGTAAAGCGATTTATCCGCTTCCGTTTGTGGCCGAAAACAAATTCTGGGTAAATGTTGCCCGCGTAGATAATGCGTATGGCGATAGAAACTTAGTGGCGTGCTTGTGCCAGATGTAGTGAATTGATAATTGAAATATTTAAACGCAATCATTCGGAAGGGTGGTTGCGTTTTTTATTTATCTTGATTCTTGGCTCTTTAATTTATGTGTCTTTTTTTCGTATCTTTGCACCTAAATACAGTAAACAAGTTTGTAGTAAACAGGTAAACAAGTTTTTAGAATTCACATTCTTTCGTGTTTATTACAACTCAAAACATCCGTTAAGTGCAGCAACAAAATCATCGTTCAGGTTTCGTAAATATTGTGGGTAATCCCAACGTGGGAAAATCAACGCTGATGAACCGTTTGGTGGGCGAAAAGTTATCGATTATAACGCCCAAATCGCAAACCACACGTCACCGCATTATCGGCATAGTAAACACTCCCGAATATCAGGTAGTGTATTCCGATACGCCGGGTGTACTACGTCCGAATTACAAGTTGCAGGAGCAAATGCTCAATTTTTCGCTTTCAGCGTTAGAGGATGCCGATGTGTTGCTTTATGTAACCGATGTTGTGGAGAAAATTAACAAAAACAATGAGTTTCTTGCTAAAGTACAGGAACTGAACTTACCGGTTTTATTGCTTATCAATAAAATAGACCAAACTACACAAGCAGAGCTTGAAAAAATGGTCGAAATGTGGCACGAACTGCTTCCAAAAGCCGAAATTTATCCGATATCGGCACTCAACAATTTCAGTATCGACGTAGTGCAAAAGCGCATTTTGGAACTTTTGCCCGAATCACCGCCATATTTTGAAAAAGATGCGCTAACAGACAAACCGGCACGTTTTTTCGTAAACGAAATTATCCGCGAAAAAGCCTTGTTACTGTATCAAAAAGAAGTTCCGTACTCTATTGAAGTGGTGGTTGAGGAATTTAAGGAAGAAGCGGATATCATTCGTATCCGTGCTATTATTTTGGTGGAACGCGATACGCAAAAAGGCATTGTAATAGGGCATAAAGGCGATTCACTTAAAAAACTGGGAACGATGGCACGAAAAGACATTGAGCGGTTTTTCGAAAAAAAAGTATTTCTTCAGCTTTTCGTAAAAGTGGAAAAAGACTGGCGAAATCGCGAAAATTTGCTGAAAAGATTCGGATACAAACTAGAATAAAATTACCAATTATTAATTATAAATTATCAATTAAAAGTCGAATTCATTAGTTTAACAGTCTAATGTCTTTTATCTATTATAATCTTAAACAAATATGCGAAACTTAGTAGCTATTGTAGGACGTCCAAACGTTGGAAAATCAGCGTTGTTCAACCGATTAACACAAAGCCGTCAGGCTATTGTTACCGACGTATCGGGCACCACGCGCGACCGATTATACGGAAAAGTAAACTGGAACGGACAAGATTTTTCGTTGGTTGATACCGGAGGTTGGGTAGTCAATTCCGACGATATAATGGAGGACGAAATCAACAAGCAGGTGCAAATTGCGGTGGAAGAAGCCGATGTCATTCTATTTGTGGTTGATGTGATGAACGGACTTACCGATTTGGATAATAGTGTGGCTCATCTGCTTCGTCGATCGAGAAAACCCGTTGTGGTTGTCGCCAACAAAGCCGATAATTTTGACCTCGGACATCAAGCAGCCGAATTTTATTCATTGGGGTTGGGCGATCCGTTTGCCATTTCCGCCATTAATGGTTCGGGGACAGGTGATTTATTAGATTACGTTTTGTCACTTTTCAAAAAGGAAGGTGAAGAAGAACAACTGGCAGATATTCCCAAATTTGCTGTTGTTGGCCGTCCCAATGCCGGAAAATCGTCTATTATAAATGCATTGATGGGCGAGGAGCGCAACATAGTAACCGAAATAGCAGGTACTACCCGCGATTCCATTTACACGCGATACGACAAATTCGGAATGGATTTCTACCTTATCGATACTGCCGGAATCCGCAAAAAAGGAAAAGTTACGGAAGATTTGGAATATTTTTCGGTTATTCGCTCCATTCGTGCTATTGAAGAAGCCGATGTTTGCATATTGATGCTAGATGCCACTCGGGGAATCGAAAGTCAGGATTTAAATATCTTCTCACTTATCCAGAAAAACCGAAAAGGGTTGGTTGTTTTTGTTAATAAATGGGACTTGGTGGATGAAAAGGAGAACAATTTGATTAGGGATTTTGAAAAAGTTATTCGGGACCGATTTGCTCCTTTTACCGATTTCCCCATTGTTTTTGGTTCGGCATTGACCAAACAACGTATCCTTAAAGTAATGAATTTGGCGAAAGAAGTATATCAGAATAAAAAACAGAAAGTACCTACGCATAAACTCAATGAGGTGATGCTTCCCATAATCGAAAGAACACCGCCGCCGACAAATAAAGGAAAATATATCAAGATAAAATACGTAACACAATTACCGAATACTCAAATTCCGTCGTTTGTATTTTTCTGCAATCTTCCTCAATGGGTTAAAGAGCCTTACAAACGATTTATCGAGAACCGAATGCGCGATAATTGGAATTTCACCGGAACACCGATAAATGTATTTTTCAGGGAAAAATAATAGAATAAAGCGAGTTTCAACTCGCTTTTTTATTTATGGCCAACTTGGAAGACGCTTGTTCCATCAAATATTACTGAAAGGGATATTCTTCGCTTCGCAAACTTCAATCAGTTTAGCCTTTATCCGTTTTAAGTCGTTGTATTTAAGGTTTCCGAGGTCTATTTTGTAATTGGTTCCGGTAGTAGTCAGGGTCAGATGGCTTAACCCAATACCCAGTTGTGAAACGGTTTCCCATAAAATGGAGCCGTTTATGCGTTGTTTGGGTAATTTAATCCGAAACTCATCGGCGTCGATTTCTATTATAAGATCCGACTGCCAGACGGTTACCGTAAATATCAACAATGCTGCCGACACTGCTCCCAAAACTCCCACGTAAAACAGAAAATCGAACTTATTGTGTAAAGCCTGAGAGATACTGATTCCGGCAGCCAATGCTAACAGAAATCCTCCTGCAATTAGTGAGAAAATCTTCACTTTTGTCGGCAATGTGTAAATTATTTTTAACTCTTCCATAATCGATGTTTTTTTATTTAATTTAGGGACGTGAAACAACTATCTTGTTCTTTATTCATTTTTATCTGCGTTATAAATATTGCAAATAGCTCGCAATTAGCTTCGATTTACACCTTATAAAATAAAAAAATAACTGCGTGATTTAAATTTAAATGAATATCGGATATTTTACCTAAAGCTTATATTAATTGGCACGCCATTTATGGCGTGGATAATTAATCGTCCTCCAATGGGCTTTAGCCCAAGCTTAAATAAATTTTGGCTAAAGCCTCATACCCTTTAAATCATTAATCCACGGCTTAAAAGCCATGACCGCTCGAACTTGTTCGCTCGTTTTGACGAGAATTAATTTTAGGCAAAGAATCCGATAATCATATAAATTTATTACACATTCCTAAATGTTAAGTATTGAATAACATATAATTTCATATACAAAAATACAATTATAAAGCGATTTTTTTTAAATAAACATCAAAAATCAATGAAATAAGAAAAAAAATACGTTAATTTGTATATAATTTAAGTGCAAGTTAAACGAATTAAGTGTAAACTTGTTTTATAAGTAACGTTTATGAACTGAAATTTCTCAACTATGTTAGTTGAGATTTAAATACGAAGGGTGAATTGATGAACAACAACAATCTTGAAAATGAGAAACTTCCCGTTAACGAGGAAGCTAAAACTGAAGAATCTACTAACGAACTTCCACAGGAAGAAAAAGTATCTGAAGAATCCGTTGAAATAACTTTTAAAGAACCGGTAGAAGTAGAAGAAAAAATCGTGGAAAGCGATGATGCTATTAAGACAGAACCGGAAAAAGGATCAGAAACTGAAGTTGAACCGGAAAAGAGACCTGAATCGGAAGCAGAATCTGAACTCAAAACTGAAACTGAAGCTGTAGAGGAGGTTATCGAAGATGAGAAGGAAATCGATTACGATATCGAAACTTTTGAAGACGACAGCGAAAAAGTGGAGGAGGAAGCCGATGAAGTAGATGAAAACAGTGTGTCGGACGATGATTCAGCAGAATTATTGTCCATTGAAGAGATTGTGCAAAAGCTTCGCGATTTACTGGCATCGGAGCATCCTCAAAGGAAAGAAGTGGATGAAGTGAAAAACCAGTTCTACCGTTCTCTTCGCAATGAAACAGAAACACAAAAAGCCGCTTTTCTGGAGTCGGGCGGAGAATCTATCGATTTTGTAGTTGATGAATCGGAAATCTATGCCGAGGGAAAGGAACTGATTCAAAAAATAAAAGAAAAACGTGCCGAAATCCTTGCTCGTGAAGATGCCGAAAAGGAAATAAATGTTGCCAAAAAAATGGCTATCATTGAGCAGGTAAAACATCTTGCCGAAAATCAAAGCCAAGAAGATTTCAACAAAACCTATCAGGAATTTCGTTCGCTACAACAACAGTGGAACGAGATTAAACTGGTGCCCCAGACAAAAGTAAACGAGCTCTGGAAAGAATATCAGCGACATGTTGAAAAATTCTATGATCTGGTACGTATCAATAACGAGTTTCGCGAATACGACTTCAAGAAAAACCTGGAACTGAAAACCGAACTGTGCGAAGCGGCCGAAAGGCTTGACGAAGAACTGGATGTGATTTCGGCATTTCATCAGTTGCAGAACCTGCATCAGGAGTGGCGCGATATTGGTCCGGTTTCCCGTAAGGACAGGGAAGATATTTGGAACCGTTTCAAAACAGCTTCAACATTAATCAATAAGAAATATCAATCTTATTTCGAGAGCCTTAAAGAAAAAGAAGAAGATAATCTCGCTGCAAAAACAGCGTTGTGCGAAAAGTTAGAGTCCATCAATTATTCGAAATTAAATTCTGTAAGAGACTGGAACAATAAAATCAAGGAAGTTCTTGATATTCAAAAACAATGGCGTGAAATAGGTTATGTTCCCAAAAAATGGAACACTAAAATTTACGATCGTTATCGTGCTGCTTGCGATTTTTTCTTCCGCAATAAAAACGATTTCTATAAATCGATGCACGGTGAAATGGAAGAAAACCTCAAGAAGAAAATTGCTCTTTGCGAACGTGCCGAAGCACTAAAAGACAGTCAAGATTGGAAGAAAACAACACAAGATATGATTGCCATTCAGCGAGAGTGGAAAACCATTGGTATTGTTCCCCGCAAAAATGTTAACAGTACATGGAAACGA
>MVZJ01000083.1 GCA_002069095.1 Bacteroidetes bacterium ADurb.BinA174
TTTACTTGGGGCAAATTACCTTCATTTCTGTACGGCGGTTGAGTTGATGCTCGGTTTCGGAGCAATTCACGCCGTCGGCACAACGATTGAGCAAACGTGTTTCACCGTATCCTACCGAGATTACGCGCGAGGGATCGATTCCACGTGAAATGACGTACTGACGGGCTGAATTGGCGCGGTTTTGTGAAAGCCGCTCGTTGTACTCGTGCGATGCCCGTGAGTCGGTATGCGAGGAAAGCTCTACACGAACTTCGGGATTATCGCGCAGGAACTGTACCAAACGGTCGAGTTCGGGACGGGCGTCGGGGCGAATGTCGTATTTATCCAAGTCGTAGTGGATGTTTTCCAAACGAACGCTCTCGTCGCAATCAACGCGCTCCATGCATATTTCGAGACGAACGTTGCGGTAGCGTTTGAAATCTGCCGGACCCAGCGTTACCACTTGCGAGAAATAGTTTGATTTTTTGCCGTAAATGGTAATTTCGGAAGCGGGGGTAACGGTAAAGGAGAACTCGCCTTTTTTGTCGGAAAGCAACCGCCGTTCCTGTCCGTTTTTCTTTTCGGTAACAATAATGTTTACTCCCTCTATGGGCGTCGAGGTTTTGCAGATCACCACCACGCCGTTTATCACCAGGGCTTCGGGCGTTTTGGGCGCTATGGGAGCTTTGGGCGCCACGGGCAAAGGTGAAAGGCGGAATGTTACGCCGGCAAATACCCCGATGGAGGAGATGTTAGTTTTGATTTCACCAGAATTAATTGGTGTGTATGGAACGCCAAAATGGTGCATATAGTAAGCACCGGTATGAAATCCCATCCAAGTATTCACAAAATAGGTAAAGCGTGTTTGTGCCTTGATGCTGAAAACGTTTTTTGCATTAAATGCATTTAAATTGTCCACGTTTTTTCCCATTATATAGCCCAATCCGGCACGGGTGTTCAGTTCTGCCGAGAAGTTTGCCAAGGGATTGAGGTAGCGGAAGTTCGGACCTGCTCCCACAAACATACGTGTAGTGGGAATGTTGTTGATGTTGACTTCGACCGTTGCTCTTGTTTGAAGAGTGGATGATTGGGCATTATAGTCATACTTATACGGATTTACGAGTGTGTTACGGATGTAATCACCACATACACCCACACCTATCCAATCCCAATAGTAGTCGGCTGACAATCCACCCATTACTCCACCTTTGGTTTTCATCTGCTTGTTGTCGTAATACTCTTCCAGAGTAGGATAAAAAGGAATGTCGTACCCGCCTCTAAGCGAGAATTGAAATCCGCTACGCAAATTGGGAGTAATACCCAATACACTTGCCGGCGACGAATCTTTTGCCGACTGCTGCGCTTGTGCGGTTACTGTTACCGCCAGCGCAAGAATTAGAATAATTGATACTTTTTTCATTGATTTTAAAATTAGAAGTTAGAAGTTAGATGTCAGATGTCTAATTATCAATTGTAATTTGTAATTCTTAATACCAGATGTCAAATTTCAAACACTGTCTTTGGTTTTCCTACTTATTTTACTTTCTTAAAAGTTTCTCTTGTATAATTTCCGGTGTTTTTATATCTGTGTAAGAAAACCAATTCTTTATCGGTAAGTTTCACTACAAAGGATTTTCCGTAAATACAGTCAATGTTCACTATATTGCAACGGATACTGTATTTGCAGTTCTGTTTTCTGCTGTTTGTGCCGGAACCGTCTTTATTGAACTGTATCCAATAACCTTTTTCGAAGGTGCCGGTTTTCCATTGATCACTATGAAAATCATGTTTCTCCAAGGCAGTAATCTCCCATTTACCGTACAATTTTGCGGGCAGCAAGGGCGGAATTCGTTTGTATGCAAATCTATGATTTTCGTTGTCATCATACACGAGTTTATCGCTACTTAGTTCTACGATGGAACGGTTTTTACTATTTATTATTAACTCTCTTTTAGCCACATCAATAGCATATTCTTGTTCATAATCTTCAACCCTTTCAATTTTTCTTTCAATAAATTGTTTAGTCGCAAACGGTGTTATGTCGGAAATGACCTCTATAACGTCCCACTTTTGAGTGCTTTCATTGTATTCTGATGTTTTTTCAAGAGTCCATGCAGTATTTTCCAAGCTATCTTCGGTAAGTTTGGAAAAAGGGTCGTCGTCTTTACAAGCGGTAAAGCCTGCGGCAAGTAGAGTTGCTAAGCTCCAAATTGCGATTTTTGTTTTTATTTTCATTGTTTTTAATGTTTACGTTTTACAGAAATGCTAAAAATAGATCGATGCCGACGGGGTGCACAGTCTTTTCTGATAGTTGGTTTCATCTTCCAACCGGCGGTTTTCGCCCAAAAGAAAGAAGGTGGCAGTAGTTCACGCCCACAGTTACCATATCCATAATCTCCACAACCGCACCCGCAATAATAATTATTGCTGCCCGCGTAATGGTTGTTAGAATTTTTTTCATTTCTTTACCTGTTGCGGGTTGACGCATTGATTTACGCAATTGATTATTTTCGTTAATTTCTAACAAAAATAAATCAATAGATTATTCATATCAACTGAATAAATATATGGTTTTTAAAGACGAGCGAGGATGGTTTGATTTTGTGAATGGTCGATAAGGTAATTGAGATACGGTTAGCATGCAGTCATCTTTCTTATACCAATCTTTCCTTGATGGCTTTTACCACTGCCTCCGATTTGGAATTTACGGCGAGTTTGCGATAGATATTGTTGATATGAAAACGAACGGTGCTAATGGAAATACAGCATTTGTCGGCAACCATTTTGTAGCTGTCGCCAACTACAAGGCGTTTCAATACATCGAGTTCGCGTTCGGAAAGGGTGTAGTTGTTGTCGATAGTGTTTTGCGGATGGGTAAAAAATTCCATCACTTTACGGGCAATTTCGCGTGTCATAGGCGAACCGCCGCTTGCCAATTCGATAATAGCTTCGATAATCTGTATTGCCGACGATTTTTTGAGCAGGTAACCGGTAGCTCCGGCGCGTAGCGCATCGAAAATCTTGTCGCGGTCTTCAAACACGGTGAGCATCATTACATCGATTTCCGGATATTTATCCTTTACTAAGCGAGTGGCTTCGATGCCGGTGATATAAGGCATATCGATATCCATTAAGATAACTTCGGGCTTATCGGTTTCACAATTTTCGAGAATATTCCGACAATCGGGATACGCCCCGACAAAAGTCAGCAGCCCCGAGCCTTTTATCAAATGCGTGAGACTATTGCGCAGCGCATCGTTATCCTCGTATATGGCAACCTTTATCTCTATTGGCATAGTTTGCAGGTAAATCTGTTAAAATAAATTCCTATTCTTTATTTTTCTATCCATTTTTCATACGATTAAAATTATTATTTTCAAATGTATCGTATGGAACTCGCTTTAATCATTGTCATGGGCGTAAATGATTTAAATGCTCGTTTCATAATGAATCTTTTGCGAAGTTAGGGAATATTGTGGCGTTTGTCAACTGTATGTTTGTCTAGTAGTTGGAAGTTTTCTTTGTTCTTCCGATTCTATCCAACTCTCACTATCAACTTAATCATCGTTCCTTTACTAATTTCAGAATGTATGGTTAGTTTTCCACCAATCCTTTCGGCGCGATATTCCATGTTTTTCAATCCGTTCCTACAGTGATTTCGGGAAATATCAAACCCTTTTCCATTGTCGCTTACCGCCATTTTCAGTACAGCGTGTGAAACTGAAAACTCAATATTCGCTTCAGAACAATCCGAATGTTTCACTAAATTATTGATGGCTTCTTTGGCAATTAGAAACAGGTCGTGGCGTATCTCTATCGGTATGCTCAACGAGTAAATAGAGTTCGGAGCCGTTATTTTAAAACATATGTCTTTCGATTCAAAAAGCGGGATGGCATATTCTTGTATGCGAGCGACAAGGTTTTCAAAAGAATCATTTACAGGAATTACAGACCAAATAATATCATCCATCGATTCAAGCATATTATGGGCATTGGAGCCGATTTCGCGGATCATTTCTTCGACGTTGGGGCTGTTTCCCAATTGCGTTTGCAATATATCGCTCATGATAGAAATACTACTAAGAGTCGAACCTACATCATCGTGCAAATCGGATGCTATTTTAAGACGAATTTTTAGTTGCTTTTCCTTGTGCCTCTTTCGGTTTAAATATAAGAGATAAAAAATGGTTAGGATTGTAATGGCAGAAAGCGATACAAACCACCATGTTCTCCAAAAAGCTTGTTTTACTCTAAACTCAACAGATTTGTTATATCCTAACCAAACACCTTTATATGAAACATCTACCACGAAACGATATTTTCCCGGTTTTAAATTGGTGTAACGAGTTTCCAAAATATTAGTTGGTGAGTTCCAGTCATCTTCCAAACCTTCCAATTTATAGCGATAGCGCACTTGGTTGTAGTCTTCAAAACAGATTGCCGTGTAGCCGAAAGTAAAGTTGTTTTGATTGTGCTTAACGATTCGAGAAGTCTTTGTTTCATTATAGGGATTCCAATCGAGAACCGATTGACTGTTAATGTCTATATTTTCAATAATTAAATTAGATACGCTTGATTGTGAATATTTCTTCGCTTCACCGAGCCATTCCAAACCCACTTGTTCGCCACAAAAAACATTTCCGTATTTATCAACCATGATTTTGTCATCTCCACCGATGTTCTCTAACAGACCGCTCCGTTCATCTGTTAGCATAAAGGAGTTGTTGTAGGGATTGAGGTAAAGCAATCCGTTATTTACTAACCAAAGTCCACCTTGCTTGTCGGAAGTCATATAACGTACGGTAAGGTCTTTTAGTCCGTTGTCTGTTTGGTATATTATGAAATTGAAATTATCTTTGATTTGTTCTTCAATTTTAATCAATCCTTGTCCTTCTATGGTAAGCCACATGGCGTTTGTCGTGTCTCTTACGATGGAATATGTATATCCGTCTCTTATGCCGATTTTTTGAAGTTTTAAGGGAATTTCGCGAGAAAATGTTTCTGTTTTAGGGTCGAACGTGCAAAAACCGTTATAACTTCCTATCCAAATTCGTCCATATTGGTCTTCTTCTATGGCTCCGAAACGAGTGTTGCCTCTTAATGAAGTGCTGTCCTTAGCGTCGTTTATAAAATAATCAGCTTTTGTTCGGTTCGAATTTAGACGTACAACACCATATTTACCTGTACCTAACCACAAGTTGTTTTTGCTGTCTTCAAATATTTTATAAAAAGTACTATTCCACAGGTTGTTGTCTTTGTTGAAAGATTTGAATGGTTTTAAAGTCTTGCTTTTTTTATCAATGTACCACAGTCCTCGTTGAGAAGTCGCTATCCAAATAACACCATAACTATCTTTAAAGATATCAAAGGTGTTGAACATCTCTTTTTTGTCAGTTTCGGGTTGATAATAAGCCCATTTTCGTGAAGAGCAATTCCAGCAAGCCACACCGTAACTTTCCCAGCTCAATCCGAAATAGTATTCATCTGTCTCTTCGTCGTGTAAAGTTGCTGAAACCCAAGTATGAGAAAAAGGGATATCAAGTGCTTCAAATTTTTTAGCTCTCAGGTTTTGCCGCCAGAGTCCATCATCGCAACTTAACCAAAGCGCTCCATCTTTTAGTTTGTAAATTTTCATGTATGGCTTGTCGAGCACATTGTAGGTCTGTCCTTGTTTAAGCGGATATGATTTTTCGCTGTTTTTATTAAAGACGTAAAGCCCTCTATCCCAGTCGCACACCCAAATTTCGTCTTTATTTTTAAACATAAGGTCGTTTACCGACCAAACATTAGTAACGGTTTCTAAACGGTCATTGGTTTTTGGATAGCAAAAGTTTTTCCAAGTTTCCGTTACCATATCAAAACGCGGTATTCCTGAAATCCAACACTTACACCATAAATAATCTCCTTCTTCTATGAATTTATACACAGGGGGATGAGAACGCCAAAACGTAGCTTCCGTGTTTGGATAGATTTTGTGTATGGCATTCCGTTTTTTATCGAAACTTATTAGTCCGCATTCAGTTCCCAACATCAATAGATTTTTATCAATGCTATGTTGAGTTATGCAATATACTCTTTTTGCAAAAGTCGGATTCCCTTTGGTAATGGGTGGTGTATTAAGATAATGATTGATAATGCTCGATAAGTCGGGTTTTAAGCTATAAAGTCCGTTGAGTGCCGCAATCCAGATAGCCCCATCTTTATCTGAATAAAAATTACTAACCCATTCAACCGGATTTCCATCTTGGTCGTTTGACAGATTAGTAACCTTTTCGGTACGAATATCCATTATTGAAATTCCGTGTTTGCCGCCAATACACATTGTAGTATCGTCAAGCAGATAAAGCGAAAGCAGATCTGTATCAATAATTGAAGTAGTATCGCCGGGTATGTTACGGAAAATTTTAAAATCATGCCCGTCGTAACGCATTAGTCCATGATTGCCGGCCATCCACACAAATCCCCGATTGTCTTGCAAAACAGCTAAAATATCGCGAATAGGTTCGTCGCCGGGGAGTTTTATTTCATTAAAAACGTATTCTTCGGAGTGCGGTTTTAGTGGCAGTGCAGGTGTTTGCGCGTAAACTGTTGAATCGATGATGAAAAAAAGAAGTCCAAAAACACTTATTAAACGAAAAAGGTATATTTTTTTCCCGTTTAATATTAATTTTCGAATCTCGTGTGCGCGATACATGATTTTTTATTTGGTTATCAAAAAATTAGAACAAGTATTGCTTCATCAAAAAAATGTTTGTGAAGTATGAACAAAATAATAAAAAAACGTTGTTTGCCAAAATCTGATACAAATATAGTTAACTTTTTCAGGTATTATTAATATATCTGAAAATTAAATAAATAGGAGGCAGAATTTAATGTTTTTTAATCAGAGTTTATAGGTTAGTTAAAGGTTATTCTGCTTTTACAGGACTTGCCAAAAAATTATTTAGTTGCTCCTTATAAAATCAAATTACGTTGAAAAATATATTTTATCCTGCCGGAAAAACCATCGGAAAATAAAATATAAAAAAATTTCTTTGAGTTTTTCCATCATCTTCTTCAAGTTCCAAGCCGTAGCAGCCATGTAGGCATTGATTTGTATGCCTTTCTCACCGGATAAATAATTTTGTTCCATACGGAAGTTTTTTTTCAAATGTCCGATTATCGGTTCTATGGCTGCTCGTGCCCTGAACTTGTTTCGTTTTTTTCGTTTTTGATAAACGAAATCTGATATTTTAGGTTTACCGGGTATGATGATTTCTACTCCCATTTTATCTGTTTTCTGCCCTTTCCTCCACGGTCATAAGCTAGTTCGCAGGGTAATTTCAACTTGTTGTCTACCATCTGCTGCAACAATGGTTCTATCGTATCGCCGTCATATGGATTGTTCAAAAAAGCTTTAACTGACGTGATAATCTTTTTGCCTTGTTTGCCTGCTTAGGATGTTTACCGTTGTAAGTGTCACGCAGTAACTGTTTGCTCTCACGCGTGTATCGTCGGCGTTGTTCGATACTTTCTGTCTTTGCTGTTTTATTGCAATTGTCGATTACTTTTTTGCACAACTTGGCATCTGTGGGAAAAGTAGTGTTATTTTCTTGAACTGTCGTATCAGAAAGCACAAACTTTGATTGTTGGGAAACTTCTTTTCCATGAAGATGAACGCTGTGAGCAAATATTTTACCAACACCAGCTTCTCCTATGCGATTACGAAAGTGAACAAAATCACTCGGGTCAAAGGGAAACTTATGTTCAAAAAACTCTCCACCACAAAAATACTGAAAGTAAACGTCCCTAATCCAATATTCAAGAATGCGTTCATCACCAAGATTATACAAGTGCTTTAACAACAAACATCCTACCATTACCCGAATGGGAATGCCGAGCGCTCCTCTTTCTGAATAAAGTGGGCAAATTCTTTTTCAAAGTAAGACCAATCGATTTTGTCGGCAAGAAGCACAAGCTCATGGTTCATATCAATAAAATCTTTAAGCATGGGACGAAATAAATCTCGCTGACCTTTTTCCGGTAATTTTCCTAACATAATTTGCAGGGTTTTATGACGTAAAGATACAAAATCCTGCAAAAATAAACAAGTAATATTGGTGTCAATTCAATGCATATCAAATAATTATGACCATTTTAAGGAACGACCAATGAACCTTTTGAGTCCCGAAGCTGCCTTCCATTCGCGTCGCCCGTTCAAGGCTTAACACTTTCCTAAGGAGCTCTCGCTCTTTCTAGTCCTTCGCTGCCATTCCCGCTTCGCTTCATATATACCCATCGGGCAGTCACGGATGGGGAAACATGAAAAAGTTCAAATACCACAAAGAGTTGTTGCAAAATATCAAAGCCTGGGTAACAAGTTTTTGATGGGTCGAGGACCTGTTGATTAGCTTAAGAACCCATAGCCTTATCTGACTCGAAGATGAGCTTATGGGTTTTTAAAGCATCCTTCAGGCTGGTGAGCGGCATCTCCCTTCCTTCATCGATGGCGTTGAAGAACACCTCAAACTGCACCTGATACGGGTGGTCGGTAACATCTCCCGAATCAAGCATCTTCATCGACAGTTCGCTCCACCTGTTTTTATCAAGGGATTTCAGCTTCGTCGAGTAGAATTTGTTGTCTAAGAGCGTCCCCTCGCTGCCAATCAAATGGAAGCGGAAATAGTAGGGTTGCAAGCAGTCGATCACAGAAGCCACTTTGCCTACCGCGCCATTCTTGAACTTGATGATGGAAACAGAGGAAGAGGAATATTCATACAGGGCGAAATCCTTGTTGGATGAGTTGGCGCCGAAGCTGTGGACCGACTCGTACTCATCGCCCATGCAATAGAGCAGGGCATCCATGGCATGACATCCTGCCGATAAAAGGCTGCTCCCTGCTGCCTCCCTTTTTATATTCCAACGGAATTGATGGTACCAAGGTCCCACGCCATGATAATAATCCACCTCGGCATAGTGTATCTCACCCAACAACCCCTCATCGATAACCGACTTTATGGTTTGAAGCTGACCGGAAAAACGACATTCAAAGCAGACACAGCTCCTTACCCCCGCCTTATCTACGGCAC
>MVZJ01000084.1 GCA_002069095.1 Bacteroidetes bacterium ADurb.BinA174
GAGGCCACTTTACACGCCGCAGAACTAAAAAAAATGCAATGGAAAGGGTGCCTCGTGGACGGTCCGTTCGCTATTGATATAGCAGTGAACAAAGAGGCTGCCGAACACAAAGGTATTGTAAGCGAAGTAGCCGGCGATTGCGATGTGATTTTGGCTCCCTATATCGAGGCTGGAAACATGTTTTACAAAGCGCTTAATTTTTTGGGAGGAGCTAACTCCGCTGCCGTAATCATGGGGGCAGCAGTGCCAATTGTACTCACTTCGCGCTCCGATTCAGAAGATAGTAAAATGTTTTCTATCGCCTTGGCAGCAGCTATGGATTAAAGAATCTGAATTGTATTAAAATCTAAATTTACCTAATACTTAAAAACGTTATATTATGGACAACCAACCTCGAATCCTGGCTATTAATCCAGGTTCTACATCCACCAAAATTGCGATTTACAAAGGCGGGGATGTAGTTTTTCTAAAAACCATTCGTCACTCGGTCGAAGAATTAAGTCAATTCAAAAAGATAACCGATCAGTACGAATACCGCAAAAATATTATTTACAACGAATTAAAGAATGCCGAAATCCGACTTGACCTCATCAGAGTCGTAGTGGGACGTGGCGGAGTTGTAAAACCTATTGCTTCAGGGGTTTATCGGATAAACGAAGCAATGAAAAGAGACCTCATCGAAGCAAAAAGAGGAGAGCATGCCAGCAATTTGGGTGCATTAATTGCCGACGATATCGCCAAGCAACTTCCTTCAGCCGAAGCTTATATAGCTGATCCGGTGGTGGTTGATGAGTTCGAACCCATTGCCAGATATTCCGGACATCCGCTTTTCGAAAGAGTTTCTCTTTTCCATGCACTCAACCAAAAAGCAATAGCTCGTCTCCATGCAAAATCTGTAATGCGCAAATACGAAGACATGGATCTTATCGTAGCACACTTAGGCGGAGGGATATCGGTTGGCGTACATCATAAGGGACGCGTAATCGATGTGAATCAAGCGCTTGACGGTGACGGGCCTATCTCGCCGGAACGATCAGGAACACTCCCCGTTGGTGAGCTTCTGAAGATGGCCTTTAGTGGAAAATATACATACGATGAAATGAAATCGATGGTAGTAGGTAAAGGAGGATTATATGCATACACCGGACTTAATAATGCCTACGAAGTGGAACAAGCCGCTCAAGCCGGTGATCAAAAGTGTCACGACGTGATGGAGGCAATGGCATACCAAACTGCAAAAGAAATTGGCGCATTTTCCACTGTGTTAAAAGGCGATGTAGATGCTATTCTCATTACTGGGGGATTGGCTAATAGTAAGTGGTTCACCAATTTTATCATTGAACGCATTCATAAAATTGCACCGGTGTATGTATATCCCGGTGAAGACGAGATGAAAGCTTTGGCCGAAAACGGCGCTCTTATTTTAAGTGGCGAAATTGAGCCGAAAGAGTATGTTTAGTTGGCCGTTGACGAAGGTACAACTCTATCAAAGTTTGGCTACTATTGTGTCAATTAAAAATGATGCATATTATATTTTGTAAATTTTTATAAATAATCAGGGTTTAAACTCGAAACTCTTGACTTGACACTACGCTTTAATTCCCAAATCCGCAATCGTAAATCGTAAATTCAAACATGTTTCTTTTCAATCCCGATAACGATTTAGCGTTAGCGAATTTCAGTCCTAATTATACGCCGCCAATATCTGCCGTAAAAATTGTGGCAGATTTGGCGGCTCTTCCTATTTGGTATGTGCCAAACTGTTCGAGGGTGATTGCTGATGGCTTGCGGAATGAAAATTATTTACAACAACTTCGAAAACTGTTTCCGTTTGAAACGTCGTTTGTTTCTTTTACCGATATTTCCTCTTTTCCGCAGGAAGAAATTATTCCGTGGGGATGGAATCCCGCGTTGAGAAAGAAGTTGTTGGATGCGAATGTTTCTGAAGAAAAACTTCCTTCAATTGAAAAACTAAAACTGTTACGCGATTATTCGGGAAGGCAACATGCCGTAAAAATGCTTCGCGAGTTAAAACAAACGCGTAGCGATTTTTGTGGCGAATCACACTTTTTTGATAACGTTACAAATTTAACCGATTATCTTTCTACGAAAATAAACTCCGTACTTAAAATGCCCTATTCGGGCAGTGGCAAAGGACTTGTGTGGATAAAAGGAGGTATAACGGATAAGCAAACCGACTGGTGTCGACGTGTAATTCGTGAGCAAGGCGGAGTAATTGCCGAACCTGTTTTAAAGAAAGTGCAAGATTTCGCGATGGAGTTTATTATGGAAAAGGGTATAGTGCGTTTTGCCGGATATTCGCTTTTTACTTCCGCCGCATCGGGAGCATATATGGGAAACCATCTTTTATCGGATTCAGAAATTGAAAAACAATTATCTCAATATGTTTCCATAGATACATTAAATTGGGTGAAATCAACTTATCTGCAAAATCTACTTCGATATTTTCCTCATTATAATGGTTATATAGGTGTGGATATGATGATTTGTGGAACAAATAAAAATTATCGTGTTCAGCCTTGTGTAGAGATAAATATGCGCATGAATATGGGAGTGGTTGCACGTTTATTTTATGATAAGTTTGTGCATCCTTACTCTTCGGGAAAATTTGTTGTGGATTTTTTCAAAAAACAAAGTGAAGCGTTGGTTTTTCAGCAGAAAATGCAAAAAGAGTTTCCACTTCTTATCGAAAACAAGAGAATAAAAACAGGTTTTTTTAACCTAACACCTATTTCGGAAGAAACGAATTACGTGGCGTGGGTACTAATCGGGAAAAACAAGTTGGAACTTGCTTAAAAAATACAAGGCGATTATAAACCGCCTTGTATCAAATTGCAAGTGACATGAGAGTCCTCTTGTTGTTTTACTTTTTCATTTCTTCTGCGAAGTATTTATAAAACAATGGAATGGTGCGAATTCCATTATAGAACTGCTCCAACGGATAATTTTCGTTAGGAGAGTGAATAGCGTCAGAACCTAAACCAAAGCCCATAAGCACCGATTTTACGCCGAGAATTTCCTCAAACGTAGCGATAATAGGAATGCTTCCACCGGAACGGACAGGAATGGGAGTTTTTCCGTAAACATCGGTATAAGCTTTTTCGGCAGCTTTGTATCCGGCAAAATCAATCGGACAAACGTACGACGGGCCGCCATGCAAATATTCCACTTTTACTTTCACGTATTTAGGAGCAATGCTCTCGAAATATTTAACGAAAAGTTTCGCGATTTTCTTATGGTCTTGATTAGGAACTAATCGGGTGCTGATTTTAGCATAAGCTTTGGATGGAAGTACGGTTTTTGCCCCATCGCCTGTGTAACCTCCCCAAATACCGCAAACATCGAACGTGGGACGAATGCCTGTGCGTTCGTTTGTTGAGTATCCTTTTTCTCCGAAAACTTCTTTTATATCAAGCGATTTTTTGTAGTCCGATAATGAGAAGGGCGCTTTTGCCATCATTTTTCGTTCTTTATCCGATACTTCCAACACATCGTCGTAAAAACCGGGAATCAGAATACGGCCATCTTCATCCATTGTTTGAGCAATCATTTTCGAAAGTACGTTAATCGGGTTTGCCACTGCTCCGCCGAAAATGCCGGAATGTAAGTCCACATTTGGTCCGGTTACTTCCACTTGCCAATAAGCCAATCCGCGCAATCCGGTAGTAATGGAAGGCACATCGGGAGCAATCATCGAAGTATCTGACACGAGAATTACATCCGATTTGAGCATCTTTTTGTGTTCGCGACAGAACTTAGGCAAGCTGGGCGAACCCACTTCTTCCTCTCCTTCGATAAGGAATTTTACATTACACTTCAGCTCACCCGATTGCACAAGGTATTCAAACGCTTTGGCGTGCATAAATCCTTGTCCTTTATCGTCATCGGCGCCGCGTGCCCAAATTTTACCGTCTTTTACTACCGGTTCAAACGGGTCGGTTTTCCATAAATCGATAGGGTCAACGGGCATCACATCCATGTGCGCGTAAACCATTACGGTTGGCGCTTTCGGGTCGATGTTTTTTTCGCCGTATGTTACCGGATTTCCTTCGGTTTCAAAAACTTCAGCCCTGTCAGCTCCTGCAGCAAGCAGAATTTCTTTCCATTTTTCTGCCGCTCTGTACATGTCGGGCTTATTCTCAGGCAAAGAAGATATCGACGGAATACGAATCAGTTCAAAAAGTTCATCTAAGAATCGTTGTTTGTGGGTTTCTACGTAGTTGTTAATTTTCTGCATTATAAAGTTAGTTTTAGGATTTGGGTGTAAAAATAGCTTATTTCTGTCAATTTTCGGGTATGGATATTGAAAAATCCGAACATTAAGTTAAATGTCCGGATTATCATTTTTCGAAATCTATCGATTTTAAGGTTCAACAACAATGTCCACGCGCCTACCATAAATTAACAAATCGGATTCCTTATCGATTCCAGCCGATTTCAAAATTATTCTTTCCAATCCAATTCCAGCATCTTTCAAATAATTCTGAACCGATTCGGCTCGCTTTCGCGACAGGTTTTCGTTATATACGGCATTTCCTTCGCGGCTCGAACTTCCCGAAACGGTAGCAAACAATCCGCTGTTTCGTTTCATTATGGAAATGATTTCATCCAGCGTTTTTTTACCTTCGTTTGTCAAAGTTGTGGAAGAAACAGCAAAGAAAACTTGGGATTTGAAACGTTCGAAATCGGGTTTTGCAATTTCTTTCTTCACAGCAGTTGAATCGCGAACCAATTCGATAATCGGCGGAACAACTACTTCCGGAATCACGACATTAGATAGCTGCCTAAGGCTATCTATTTGTAGCGAAAGCAATTGAATCTGCGATTGCAGGGAATCGTTTTGCAAACTATCCGACAAAAGCCCCAACTGTTGCTGCACCAATTGCAGTTGCCTTTGCCAATCGTTGTTCGAATATCGCCTGGTTCTGTCCACGTACCGATGTTCGGTTACGCTGGGAAGTTGTTGTGGATAATACGACTGTACGGGCACGTTTTGCGTTCTGTCGATAATAATATTTTGTCCGCCAATGGTTGCCGGATTTAATCCCAGATAAACAGACAATCCGCTAATCATATTTTCGAGACGATCTAACCGATATTGTAGCGCAAGTTCACTCACCCGAGGATGTGCTTTTTGGCTTTCAATTTCCCACACCGCACTCGAAATCCGTTGCAACGCATCGATTAAATCGTCACGCTCCATTATCAACTCTTTCTTCGTCGTATTCTCCTGAGCGCTAATATGAACAGCGCTAAAGACAAGGAAAGCAAATATCAAATAAAAATATCTCTTCGACATGACCCAAGCATTAGAATACAAACCGATAACCAACGGCAATCTGATTTTGTTTAAACCAGCTTCTGCTTGAATAATCGGCAAAAATACTGCCGCCAAACATAGCTATATCGCCGCCGAGAATAATATTTGTTCCGTAATGTACTTTCTTTCCGTGGAAAACTCCCAATCCCAATCCAAAATAGGGAGAGAAACGCTTGTAGGGAATATTGATATTGTAAACTACGTTTCCGGATATCCCGACACCGCTTTTGTCACCAAATGCTGCATACAACTCAGGCATAAAATCCATATCGGTATTGCCGATTTGCATGTAGCCGCGCACGCCGATGTTCCAGGTAGCAATATCTCCAAAACTTGGGCCGGTATAAACACCAACTCGATTCCATTTAAAGAATTGACTACCGCCACTCACCCGCCCCGCACCTCTACGTGCCGGAGCCGACACTACAGGAATGGAAGTATCGCGTTCGGAGATTATGGTTGTTCTGCTCTGATTATTTTTCAGTTGATTCATTTCCACTATATTCCTGTCTAACTTCTGCTCAATTTCATCCAACCGGTCATTCAGTTGTGGACTTGCTTGCTGACTGGGAACCTGATTGTAATTGTAATAATCGTACGCGTTGCGACGAACTTCGTTAATCACTTCATTTACAATCCGATTGAGATCTTCTTCTGTCATTCTTATTAAATTGCTTTCACTAACGCCTACGCTATCCACTTTTTTCAATAATGTTTCTACATTATTCCTTTCTTCGATAATTTGGGCTGCTTTCGTGTAATCCTGACTGGCAGTTGCCAAATCGATTTCGTTGTCCAATTCAGCTATGCGATTTTCGTATTCTGCTCTTAAATCATTTATTCTTTGATTATTAATCTCTCTTTCCTCCAGAACTGCACGATCGATTCTTTCGGAATATGCGCTTTCCGCATCTACGGCTTTTCCGAGATTAAACCTCATGCCGGCCTGATACATTAAACTAGTTTTTACTTGCGACGGATCTTGAACGGTCAAAACATCTTCTCCGTCCTGAACAGAGAACACAGCATTGAAACTGCCGTAAAGCGCCATGTATTTCGATAACGGAATTTCCAAACCAACCCCACCAAAGGCAAAAGGCGCCGATTTCATAGCTTTCAAACCGGTTTTATCGATATAATTATCACCTACTTTCAGATAACCGGCGCCGATGTTTAAGTAAGGATTCACGCCGCGCGGCTGATTCAAACGGGCAATAATATTACCTCCGTACATGGAAAGGTCGTTGTTAACGTTCAACGATAATTTATCGGGTTCTTCAGTTGCCTGATAATAAAAAGCGCGCAATCCTACCAGCGATGAGAAATCCACTCCGGCTGCTCCTCCAAGGAAATACTGGTCGTGGAACAACGATTCCTCGTGGAAATTAAGATAAGCTCCGCCCGGTTCAAGGACAAATTTCATTCCTCGGAATCCATCAGAAAACAATCTGTCATAAGCTCTTGAAATATCATCGTTGTCTGTTTTAACACCACCGAAATAAAAATCGAGCGATGCCACTGCCGACCAGTTATGCAATCGATTTTTACCATCTTCAGAGAATACGTATTCAGGATTCAGGTAGTAACTTTTTTCGTTTACATTGAAAAATGTATTTTTTGCTTCGAGCGATAAAACGATTCTGTCACTTAAATTGAATTTCGTGCCAAAGCCGAGAGCTCCAAACAATTGTTCCTCTTTCATATCGAGTATTACTGCCGGATCTTCCACGCTTGGTATATCATACGAAAAATTCTGTACTCCGCCACCTAACGTAATATACGGTGCGAAAACCCTGCTTTTCATCAGATTAAACTTCATTTCGCCGCCGTATCGGGAAATATCTACGTGAGAATTGGTCATTTTATCTGCCCAATTATCGGCAACTTCCCAGTTCAAATCGCGAAGCGAAGCTTTCACATCGAAGGATTTCTGATAAAATCCTCTGATTTCGAAGAGCGGGCCAAAGCCAAATCCCACTCTACCTCCCCAGAAAGTAGAATTATCTAAGGTTAAATTCTCGTTCCACCATGTGTATTCACCCATTGGAGAAACGGCAAATGTAACATCTTTAATTTGAGAATGTGCATTTGTCAACATTAATGCAAAAAAAACGGTAAAAATAAACTTTTTCATATCAGGTTGAATTTATTATTCGCAAAATTACATAAAAATATAACAACTCTGAATTTGAGTAACCGATTTTTCAAAAAATAGCCCAAAATTCCCCGATTATACTTCAAATTCAATTATCTTTGCAAATATCTAACTTTTGCCTTAAAGTCTTAAATGGTTCCGTTATGAGGGTTAAAAGTACAATAAAATCAGTATTTTTTGTGCCAAAGCATAGAACCCTCTATGGTGCGAAACAAAAAATGAGTAAAAACTTGATTTTGAAGTAATCTTAAGCCGTAATAGGATATTCATTTGAGATTTTTAGGTCTAATGTAATTAAAACAATGAAACTAACCCATTTATTCTTATTCGCATTAATTTTTGCGGTAATTTTATCCTGTAACTCAGCTATTAATAGCGATGGAAGAGAAAAAGGCATTTCAGAAATGAATGTAAAAGAAGTAACTAAACAAATGATTGATTCTGTGGGCAATGAACATTCTTTCCGTATCGAACGCGGCGTCCGGCAAGTTGCTAACCTTTGGCGTGAATCTGACGGAACGGCAGAAGAATTTACCGAATTTTGCAAAAAGAATTTTGTTGCCGATGACACCCAACTGGATGTGCTTTTCGGTACGTTGGAACGAAATTTTGAAGTACTGAGCGGCTATTACCATAAAATGGACGTGATGCTGAAAGCGCCGTTGCAATTGGAAGGCCCCGAAATTACACCTGTAGATATGATGTTTGGCAGTTATAACGCATCGGCACACCTGAACGACGATCTGTACGCTAATAAAATAGCATTTCTCACGGCGTTGAACTTCCCGTTTTACACGCTTGAAGAAAAAACCGAATTGGGCGAAAAATGGTCTCGCAAAGAGTGGGCTTACGCTCGGATGGGCGACCGATTTACGGCACGCGTTCCAGCTAATATTCAGCAAGATATATCGAAAACGCTTACCGAAGCTGATGCTTATATTTCGGATTACAACATTTTTATGGGAAATCTGCGTAACGATGCAGGCGAACAACTTTTCCCCGATGGAATGAAGTTAATTTCGCACTGGGGATTGCGCGACGAACTAAAATCGAATTATGCCGACACCGAAAAAGGATTGGAAAAACAACGAATGGTGTATGCCGTGATGAAACGAATTATCGATCAATCTATTCCTCAACAGGTAATCAACAGCGATAAATTCACGTGGAATCCGCTTACAAATAAACTTTTTGAAAACAACGCCGAAGCAACGGCTTCACCTGAACCCGATACAAGATACCAAACTTTCTTAGGTAACTTTCACGCTATGCGTCAATTGGATACGTATTACGCGCATTATCCCACGCAAATTTCGCGCGCATTCGATGCCACGATGGAAATTTCACAAAAAGATGTGGAAACGCTTTTCAAAGGATTGCTTTCGTCGCCCGAAGTAAAAGAAGTAGCCGCTTTTATCGAATCGCGTTTAGGCCGAAAATTAGAACCGTTCGATATTTGGCACAACGGTTTTAAGGCGCGCGGCAGTATGCCTGAAGAGGAACTTACGTCCATAACATCCAAAAAATACCCCAATCC
>MVZJ01000085.1 GCA_002069095.1 Bacteroidetes bacterium ADurb.BinA174
GAAAAGAGACTAAGAGTTCGAAGAGGAAATTAATTTACTTTGACCAAAGGGAATCCTCCTTTCGTCAGGATACTTATGTGCCTAAAATATAAGAAAACGACCTCAAGGAGTTTATTAAGCAGGGAAGATAATGGATTTATAGAGGAAATATACAAATTTATTCAATACGCAAAGAATCAGTCGGTTTTAAATAGAGGATGCTCTTAATCGACAAACATCAACTCACTCATAATTCCGTCGGAAATAAAAATGCCTTCGCGTGTGAGTTTTAGCGACTGATTTTCGATTTTAAGCAATCCTTTATCGATATATCTTTGTGCATTTTTTGCGTAGAAATCGTAATATTTATCACCGAAACTGTTTTTTAACTGTTGTAAATTCACTCCCCACATTGTGCGCAATCCGGTTAAAATAAATTCATTGTATTTTTGAGAGGTTGTTAAATGTTCGGTTTCCTGCAATAGTTTTCCCGATTGAATAGCTTCAATGTATTTATTGAGCGAAGCCGTGTTCCACGACCGGTTTTCGCCATCGTAAGAGTGTGCCGATGGTCCTAATCCCAAATATTTTTTGTCTTTCCAATACGATGTGTTATGCTGCGAATAGAGACCATTTTTTGCAAAATTGGAGATTTCGTAATGTTCAAATCCGTTTTTTGCAAGCGTGTCGGTTAGCGTTGTAAACATCTCGGTACTTGTTTCATCGGTAACAGGTTGTATTTTACCCTTTTGTAAGAGAGAATATAGTTTTGTTTTTTCTTCGTAAATGAGATGATACGCCGAAATGTGCTGAATATTCAACTCACAAGCTTTTTGCAGGTTTTCTTTCCATACTTCAAGCGTTTGGTGCGGCAGGCCATACATTAAATCGATACTGATGTTGCGGAATCCGGCTTTCTTGCAACGTTTAACAGCATCAATGGCTTGCTGTGATGAATGTCGTCGGCTTAAAAACTTTAACTCATCGTCATCGAAACTTTGAATGCCGATACTGATTCTATTGAAAGGCAATTCTCGGAGTAACTGTATGTATTTTTCCGATAAATCATCGGGGTTGGCCTCGAGTGTGATTTCTGCATCTTTCTCCACAGAAAATAACGAAAAAATTGTTTCGAAAATCTGCTGAAAATACCGGTTGCTCAGTCTCGATGGTGTTCCGCCACCAAAATAAATAGTTTTAATCGGCTCGTTAATCTCGCTTTTCCTCATGAGCGATTCCGCGCAAATGGCTTTAACGAAATCATTTATTTGCAATTCGTTTGTGCCGGAATAAAAATCGCAATAAATGCAGCGCGTTTTACAAAACGGAATATGTAGGTAAATTCCTGCCATTATTAGGGTTGCAGCGTTGAATGGAATTCCGTTAGAAATTTGTATGCTTTTAAGTATTTTCGGAGTCTGGAAATAGTTGTCTCATCGAGTTCCTTTAAACGACGAATGTCCATATTATCGGATAAATCGTTAAGTTTTACGCGAACGGCTATCGGATTTTTGACGATACGAAGCAGATATTCATCGTATGTTTCCGAATCGTCACAATGCGTCATTGTATCAACCGCACTGAGGATATCTTGCGAGAAACCTTCTTTTGCCAAATCTTCCAATGTCCAATCCGAGTCTTCAATAACATCGTGTAACGCACCTGTGATTTTCTCCTGCAACGTGTGTCCGGCACTCATTACACGCAAAACGTGTCCAAGATACGGTTGTCCGTTTTTATCCAAGTGTTCCGTGTGAGCTTCAATGGCAATTTGGGTGGCCCGTACAAGTTGTTCCTGTAAATTCATTTTCGTTTGTTTATCAGTTCCTTCGTTAAAAGAGGTTCATCAGTAGTAATAAAATCGACTTTCAAATCAATCATTTCGTTAATATCATCGGGTGTGTTGACCGTCCATACGTTCACTTTCAGGCCAAGATTGTGCGATTCTTGCACCCAATGCGGATTCTTTTTTAATACATTGTGATGATAATCGATACCGGCAGCCCCCATCGATTTAATTACCCGCGGCGAAAGATCTCCGTTAAGGTAATAAACCAGAGCGTTTGGATCGAGTTTTCTGACTTGATTAACAAAGTTAATGCCGAAAGAAATGTATTCCACACGGTTTTGTAATCCTCTGTCGTGAATCATTTTGATGACTTTTTCGGCCAGTTCGTCTTCCCTTTCCTTGGTCTTGTGCGTTTTAAACTCGATAATGAGTTTTGTGGTTTTGCATTTTTCAAAAGCATTCAAGTATTCTTCTACCGTAGGTAGTGGTTCTCCGTTTGCCAGTTTTACTTTTCTGAGGGTGGCTGCCGGTGTTTCCTGGACGAGCATTTTCTTTCCATCCAGAGAAATATCGGCATCGTGATTTACTACCGGAACACCGTCAGATGATAACCAAATATCAACTTCGGAACCATATGCGCTTATGGCGTCAGCTTTCATTAAAGCAGCAAGGGAGTTTTGTGCCGACCCGTCTGTTTTCCAATATCCGCGATGAGCGATAACTTCTTGTGCCGTTGCGGAAAAGACAAACGACAAAAAGAGTAGGGTAGTAATTAATTTTTTTTGATTCATAAATGTTTATTATTTTTATTTTATTCCACTTTCACTGCCGTTCCCGATGCCGATACCATCATCATACTGCCTTTGTCGCCGATGGTTTCATAATCCAGATCAACAGCAATAACAGCGTTGGCGCCTAAACGCGCAGCGTTTTCTTCCATCTCACGCAAGGCAATTTGTTTAGCTTCACGAAGCACCTGTTCGTATTTGCCCGAACGTCCGCCAACAATATCGGTGATGGAAGCGAAAAAATCCTTTACAATATTGGCGCCGATAATGGTTTCGCCTGTTACAATACCGTAATAAGCGGTGACTCTTCTTCCTTCAATTGTGTTTGTAGTTGTAATTAACATAGAGAATGGTTTTTATTCAATTATTTTTTTCGAAAGATAATAAATTTTATGGTTCGGTTAGAAATTTCCGTATAAAAACAATTATTTTTTATCAATATCAACCTTTATCGTTTATCTTTGTTGTGAAGAAAAGAAATAACTAAAACAGAAATAACTCAATGAAATTTATAGGAGCACACATTAGTGCATCGGGCGGAGTGGAAAACGCACCGGTTAATGCACATTTGATAGGAGCAAATGCCTTTGCTTTTTTTACCAAAAATCAACGTCAATGGTTTGCAGCGCCGTATACGCAACAAAATATCGATTTGTTTAAATCTCGGTGCGAAGAATACGGTTTTTCTCCCGATCAAATCCTTCCGCACGACAGTTATCTCATCAACCTGGGACATCCCGAAGAAGAAGGATTAAAAAAATCACGCACCGCGTTTTTCGATGAGATGAAACGATGCGAACAACTGGGATTAAACCGATTAAATTTTCACCCCGGAAGCCATTTGAATCTAATACCGATTGACGATTGTTTAGATAGGATTGCCGAATCTATCAATATGTCACTCGAGAGAACGAACGGAGTCACCGCGGTTATCGAAAATACTGCCGGGCAAGGGACCAACCTGGGACATACGTTCGAGCAAATCGCCCATATCATCGATAAGGTGGAAGATAAAAATCGGGTGGGAGTGTGTCTGGATACTGCCCACACGTTGGCATCGGGTTACGAAATAAGAACCCGAGAAGGATTTGAGAATACATTCCTCAAATTCGATGAAATTATCGGATTTAACTACTTGAAAGGAATGCACATAAACGATTCCAAAAAAGAATTGGCATCGCGCGTTGACCGTCACGACAGTTTGGGCAAAGGGTTGATGAATATGGATGTTTTTTCTTTTATAATGAACGACAGCCGTTTCAACAATATGCCGCTTATTCTTGAAACTCCCGACGACACGCTTTGGGCGGAAGAAATTCAGTTGCTTCGCTCTTTAATCAAATAATAAGACAGTTACAGTTTAATTACCTCACTCAAACAGATGAGACGAAAAGAAAATAGCGATACAAGTGTTACATAGAAAACTTGTTTTACACATAGTAGTTAGGCTACTATGACTATTGTATAACTATTTTACTTCTTTACATGAAATAACTATGTGTCTATGTGGTTATTAATTGAGTAAGGTATTCATACTGATATTCATATAAAAAATAAATCGCAGTATATCAGGTAATTAATAATAAAAACTGATTGATTGTGATTTTTGTCGGTTAATAGTAAATAAAAAACATCAAAACCAGTCGGAAACAAAAAAAATGAAATATTTTTGCATTTCACTGTAACTTTTTCAACATTCAACCGTCATCCCTATAATGAGCCACGATAAATTTCATCGGATCATTTTACCGCTAAAAGATAAACTCTTTCGGCTTGCGTGGAGTATTGTGAGGGATTCCGCTGAGGCGGAAGACATTGTGCAGGATATTTTTCTGAAACTTTGGACGAAACACGACGAGTGGAATGAAATTGAAAATCTGGAAGCATATTGCTTTCGGGCGACAAAAAACCTCGCGTTCGATAGAGTAGAGTCTTTATCGATCAGAAGGACAGAAAATATTGCCTCAGATTCGGAAAGCGGAGTTTTTGTAGATAACATTACACCGTTTTTCAAACTGGTTGAAAGCGAAAGAAACACATTATTATATAAGTGTATCGACGAATTGCCGGAAAATCAAAAATTGGTATTTCAACTGCGCGAAATTGAAGGAATGAGCTACAAAGAAATAGCAGAAGTATTGAAAATCAGTGAAGACTTGGTGAAAGTGAACCTTTTCAGGGCACGAAATAAAATGAAAGATTTATTATCGGGTAAACAATGATGAATATAGAAGAAATACATACGTTGCTGGAAAAATACTGGAATTGCGAAACTTCTGTTTCGGAAGAGCAAGAATTACAGGAATTTTTCAATTTTGGCGATGTCCCTGCCGATTTATTGAAGTTTGTTCCCGTGTTTGCCTACAAACAAAAGCAACAAACTATTGCGCTGAGCGATGATTTCGATAAGAAATTAAAAGCATCGATTCGCAAAGCCGACCGACAAAAAGAATTCATCACCATAAAAATATTCGAGCCTTTTCTGCGCATTGCCGCATCCATTATTCTCATCGCGGGAATCGGAATATCAGTTTACTTTTTCGTCAAGCAGAATAATCAGGTTTTTGCAGAAACTTACAACGATCCGGGCGCTGCCTTGGAACAAGCTACATTTGCTCTCGAAAAGCTTTCCATGGCATTGCAGGCTACCGAAGAAGCATCTTTCAGATCACTGGAACAATTGGATAATCTGAATTTAGACTGGTCGGAAATCGACTCGTTAATTTCAGAAATACCGTTGTATAATCCGGATTTAAACAATAACATCGATACCGAGACTCTATGAAAAGAAGTTTTTTGATTGTATTAAGTTTGTTTTTAACAACATCGATTTTTGCGAACGATTTCATCACGAAGTTCCTGAAAGAATGCGTTGAAACGGATCGACCGGTGAGTAACGTGAACATTGGAAATGCGATGCTGAACAAAATGGCATCGAACACCAGTGACGAAGAACTGAAAACAACTTTTCGCGAACTGAATAGCATTCGTATTATCACGACAGAAAATAAAGATGACTCAAAATATTATTTCGACAAGGCAAATGAAATGGCATTCAGCGAATTCACTGATTACAAGGAAGTTGTATCGGTGAACGAAAGAAGATCGAAAATAAATATTTTACTGAAAAAGATTGACGAAAAAACCCAAGACCTCATTCTCATTGCATTGGATGACGACAGCAAGTTAACGATAATTACGGTTTCGGGGAACATCGATTTCAACTCGATTTCGAAACTCTCCAGTTCATTGCGTGAAGGAGAAATTGAAGAATCGGTTTCGGAAAAGGAGGCTGAAAAAAACAACTGACCCGATCAGGTAAACTCGGGCAAATACAAATAACTTTTTTCTTTTTTATATTTAAACGATGAGTAGGCGGCGGAACGTGAGTTTAGTCGCCTGCTGCTTTTTTGCGGTGCAAAATTATTTCCACAACAGTGAACTATCGCCATAGCTCAAAAAACGATACTCGTTCTGTAACGCGTAATCATAAACCCGTTTCCAATCCTTCCCGATAAAAGCAGCAATTAACAGCAACAACGTACTTTGTGGCTGGTGAAAATTGGTAATTATCGCTTGCGGATAATGAAATTCGTAACCGGGAACAATAATAATTTGAGTTGCCGTGAACAATTGCTTCAAGTTGTTTTTATCTATATAATCGAGAATGGCTTTCATGGCCAATTTCGGTGAGATCGGATTTTCTTCACTATAAGGTTCCCATTGCGAAACCGTTAAATCCGAACACTCAATTTCGGGATTTTGCAGTATTTTTTCCCCCATGTAATACAAACTCTCCACCGTGCGCATCGAAGTGGTTCCCACCACGATCAGGTTGTTTTCGTTTTCGTACAAGGCTTGAACAGTTTCTCTTGAAACGGAAATAAATTCCGTGTGCATATCGTGGTTTCCAATGATTTCCGACTTCACGGGCTTGAAAGTCCCCGCACCCACGTGCAGGGTTACATGAGCAGTTTTTATTTTCCGTAGCTTAAGCGATTCCATGACGTCCGATGTAAAATGCAACCCTGCCGTGGGTGCGGCAACCGAGCCCTCTACTGCTGAATAGACGGTTTGGTACGTTTCATCGTCTTTGGCTTCGGATGCCCGATTCAAATACGGCGGAAGAGGTAATTTTCCGGCGATTTCCAGCAATTCGGAAAAAGTAAAATTCGGATTATCCCATGAAAACTCGACAATCGCATCGTTTTCGGTTTTCGATTTTTTTTTGGCAGAAAGCAATACAGTTCTCTCTCCTATAGAAACCCGCATTTGCAATACATCGTCTTTCCAGCGCTTGGCGTTGCCGATCATACAATACCATGCACAAGTTGTCCGCTGCTGGAAATTTATAGAATAATCTTTTGGTAAATAAGGAGATAGACAAAAAACTTCAATAATAGCACCCGTATTTTTCGTGAAAATCAACCGGGCATGAATTACGCGTGTATCGTTGAAGATCATCAGGCTGCTTTCGGGAATTTGCGAAGCAATTTCGGAGAAAGGAAGTGTTGAAATATTATCGTTCCCGTAAACCAGTAATTTCGATGAATCCCTTTTCTGCAACGGATATTTGGCAATTTTTTCATCGGGAAGCATATAGTTATAATCGGCAATTCTGATTTTCTCAACGTCGCATTTTTTCATTTTTAGGAAAATTAGTCTTTTTTTTATAAGAATTTCTATAAATAATCCGACAAAATTAGGCAACTTTGTATTTGCATCAAAAAAATGCGATTAAGAAACTGTAGATTCGAATGAAAAAATTACAAATCGGCGATAAAATTCGTTTTCTCAATGCCGTTGGCGGTGGACAAGTAAAGGGTTTTTTAAGCAAGCAATTGGTCATTATTGAAGACGAAAACGGATTTGATGTTCCTGTTCTTGTTTCGGAATGTGTGGTTGTGGAAGCTGCCGGAAACGAAAAATTAGGACAAACGGAACCCGAAGTCCCCGATAAAGAACCGGAAAAAAAGACCGAAAAACCGAAATCCATTGCTAAAGTTGAGGAAACAAACTTAATTTTCGAAACCGCCGAAGGCGAAAAAATCACTACTTGTCTTGTTTACTTGCCTACGGACATTAAGAACATTACTCAAACTTCGTTTGAATGCTACTTTGTAAACGACAGCAATTACTACCTGTTTTTCAATTACATGTATCGTAAGAACAACTCGTGGAAAAGCCGTTTTAACGATATCGTGGAACCGAACACTCAGATTTTTGTCGAAGAATTCGATAAATCGCAACTCAACGATTTGGAGAAGATTTGCGTTCAGTTTATATCGTTCAAGCACGACAAACCGTTTCGTTTTAAAAATCCGGTTTCGGTAGAATTGCGCATCGATACCGTAAAATTCTACAAGCTGCACAGTTTTACCGAAAATGATTATTTCGACGACAATGCACTAGTTTATTACATCACCCGAAACGATATTCCTGAACGGGAAATGCTGGTTTCAGCAGGCGATATTGAGCGGGCAATGCAAGAAAAAATAGTTTCTGAAGGCCGTCCCCGTGTTCAAAGAGTGTTGAAAAAAGAAAAAAATCCCATTATCGAAGTAGATTTACACATCAATCAACTGATTGACAATACGACGGGAATGAACAACGCCGAAATGCTTGAATTGCAACTCAGGAAATTTAACAATATAATGCAGGAAAATCTTAAACGAAAAGGCCAAAAGATAGTCTTTATTCATGGAAAGGGTGACGGCGTTCTAAAAAATGCATTGCTTAAGGAAATAAAAAACAAATACAAGAGTTGTTACTACCAAGATGCATCGTTTCGCGAATACGGATTTGGCGCAACTATGGTAACGATAAAATAAGTAGCTGTTAGCTTTTGGCAAAAAAACCTAAAAAAACAAATAACATAGAGATTATGAGAAAAACTATTTTACTTTCACTATTGATTTTCGCACTCACAAGCTGCGATGTGCTCAACCAAATTGGTGGCGCCATTCAATTATCGCAATGCGAATATAAGTACAACTCTATCAACGATATACAGTTGGCAGGAATAAATCTGGGAGACGGTTCATCCATCTCTTTATCCAATTTTGCTTCCATTTCGAGTATCCTGACTGGCGGAAGTTTGCAAACTATTCCGTTCAGTATGACGCTCAATATGGATGTGAAGAATCCCAATCAAACGGCGGCGTTTTTAAACGCACTGGAATATGCCATTGATATCAACGAAATGGAGTTTACCACCGGAAAAATGGATGTTCCCATTCGTGTTGAACCCGGACAAACATCTGTTTTACCTATTTCCATCGGAGTAGATTTGAAAAATCTAATAAACCGATATTCCCGTGACCGAGTAGCCCGCGAAATGAGCGGTTTTCTGGGCCTGTCGTCCGATGAAACAAAAGTAACGGTGAAGCTTTGGCCTAAACTTATGGTCGGCAATACACCCATTAAAGTTCCGGCTCCAATACCTGTTGTTTTCTC
>MVZJ01000086.1 GCA_002069095.1 Bacteroidetes bacterium ADurb.BinA174
AATTTATCAAGCCATGAATATCGGTATTAGCCATAAAAGCCAGATTATTGTTCTTGCTCCAGTCGAAAGTTACCGGATAATATTCCATATAATTAAATACTTCCACACCGTGAATTTTACCGGCTTTTATCAGTTCTTCGTGCACAGGATACATGGTCGATTTATCATCAGGCCAACCGGGATGATTCCACATAATGAACGCACCTTGCCGTAATGCCTCGTCTATGACGTCTAGCGGTTCTTTTACGTCCATCGGCATACCATCGTTGATAAAAAGTGCGTTAAGATGCCCTAACGGTTTGCTTCGGGTAATTTCTATTCCATGAATAACCATAAATCCGATACCATCGCCCGCTCTTTTGGCAATTTTGTAGGATTCATTAAGGTCTCCTTTCAATATTTCTTTGTTTGGACGATACTCGATATGGTCGGTAATAGCAATAGCATCCAAGCCTTCCTGCCAGGCTTCTGTCACCCGGATGTCGGGCCATACTTTTCCGTCGGAAAAGACGGTGTGAATGTGAAAATCGCATTTTAGGGTTTTGTAACCGTTGAAATCAGGAATACGAATCTCGTTTCTAATCTTTGAATAATTCATTTCGGTGACTTCATACACGTCACTGTTGCGAAGTTGCGCCTGAAGCGATAACACACTGCATAACATTAAAAAAATGGAGAACTTTTTCATGTCTATTTTAAGTTTTATAATATTTGGTAAAGTTTAAATTAGAATTTATCAAGCTTGATTTTAAGCAAAAAACGCTCCAAAACAACGGTTTTTGGAGCGTAACTTTTATTTTATTGAGCGGAAAACGAGACTCGAACTCGCGACCCCAACCTTGGCAAGGTTGTGCTCTACCAACTGAGCTATTTCCGCAATTGAATTGAATGGCAAAGATAATTTTTTTTCCTGAATTAACGAAATTTTTCCTCAAAATTTCACCAATTCCCCAATTTCCAATAGATATTTTTCATCCGTTTCATCGAAATGATTGAAAAACTCGCTGTCCACATCAAGTACAGCAACTATTTCTTTCTGACGGAAAATAGGAATAACAATCTCCGATTTCGACAAGGAACTGCAAGCAATATGGTCGGGAAATTCATCTACATTGGGAACAATAATCGGTTTTTGTGCTTTCCAAGCGATGCCGCATACGCCCCTTCCATACCGGATGCGTGTACACGCAATCGGCCCCTGAAAAGGCCCAAGAACCAGTTGTTCATCTCTAACGATATAAAATCCCACCCAAAAGAAACCGAAGACTTCCTTCAGCGCAGCCGATATATTTGCCATGTTCGCAATAACATCCGGTTCGGATTCTACCAGCGATTTCAACTGAGGAATAAGCGCTTCGTATTTTTCCGTTTTCGAAACTCCGTCAGCAATAATTATTTCTTCTGCCATACAACATTAAAAATTAAAAATCGCACTACCGAAACCGATAATGCGATTTTATATTGTTGACCGTTATTCAATTATTTTGCTTGTTCCTGAGCCTCTTTCACCATTTTAGCATTCGGAAGAATGAAAACTTCTACTCGGCGGTTTTGAGCTCTTCCGGCAACTGTGCTGTTGTCGGCAATCGGTTGGGTTGATCCGAAGCCTTGAGAAGCCATACGGGTTCCTGCTACTCCTTTAGATACCAAATAATTGTAAACCGATTCTGCACGACGTTCCGAAAGCGGATTGTTGATGGCATCGCTACCTGTGCTGTCGGTGTGACCGTAGATTTTAACATCCGTATCAGGGTTGTTCAACAAAGAAGTGGCAAATTTGTCCAAAGAAGTGCGAGAAGCTGTGTTCAATGTGCTTGAATTGGTAGCAAATAAGATACCCGATTCGAAAGTAACTTTAATAGCTTCGCCTTCGTTGATTTTTTCAACCTGTGCACCTTCAATTTGTTCCAGTTCAGCAGCCTGTTTGTCCATCTTGTTCCCGATAATTGCTCCGGCAGCTCCACCAAGAACCGCACCGATTCCTGCACCCCAAGCAGCGCCTTTTCCACCGCCTGCAATTGCACCTATACCGGCGCCTACGGCAGCACCTGCGCCTGCACCAATTCCACTGCCTTTAACTGTGTTGCTTGCTCCGCAACTTGATAATACCAATGCACCACCCAAAATAATGATGCCAAATAATTTAGAAATCTGTTTCATAGTTAATGTTTTTTGAAAAAATATAATTAAACAATTTGTTAAAAAAATTATTCGAAAAGATTCAACGTATCACAATACGCTAATTCGCCTGCAACAATAGCTTCGATTTGTTCATCCGTGAAATCGCGAATCTTGTCTTTGAGGGCGTTTTTAATCACATAGTTCAAAAGCTCATCTTCGTCGATTTCGATATCTTTATCGTCATCTTCATCCAAAAAGCCTTTTTCTTCGTAAAACTCATAAACCAAATCAACAATATAGTTGATTTCATCATCCGAAAATTCGTTTTGCATTTCTTCGGGCAGGCTTTTCCGTATAAATTTTACGGATTCGTCCTCATCATACTCCATAATAGTTTTATCTTCACTCATATCAGTAATGTTTGTTTTTACTTTTCGATTGAATTATCAAAATTACTCCTAAATTTTCAACTCTAAACTTAAAACAACTATCAAAAAAATAAGTTCAAAAAGTACAACGTATTTTAGAAAAAACTCGCTTTTTAAATATATTTTTTTCAAAGATAATCAAGAAAAATGTAATTTTGTTCGGTATTCATTTTAAACGTCACATAAATTATGAATTTGACACAGTTAAATGCAAAAAGGTTTACTTAGGAAGAATTGATAGAGTTTGTAAGGTTATTGATAGATTCGGTGAAGAATAACCTGGAAATCAACATTGAAGACCCAATAGCCTTAAAATATTTTGAAACGCTTGAAAGAGATGCTGCCGAGCTTGAAAGCACGAATAAAGCGGTGCTTAGCGATGAAAAAAATAAACTGTTGTTGGAATTAGATTGTCAAAGAGATAAGCATTTATTGATATTTCGCCGTTTGATGCAGGTTCATGAATTGAGTGACGATAATTCGCCCGAAGCTGTGGCATTTGAAGCATTGAACAATTTGTGGTTGAAAAAATACGAAACACTCCCCTATCTTAATTTGGCTATTGAGACTACGGGAATCGAAGATTTACTTTTCAATCTTTCTACCAATAAATATATCGACCATATTGAAACATTAAATTTGTCAGGAACGGTGGAAAACATAAAAGTGGCTAACGATAAGTTTAAGATTATTTACAGTGAAATAACTGCTCAAAACTCGTTTAAACCCACTTACGATGCCCGTTCACTAAGAATAGAACTTACCGAAACCGTGGTTCTTTATATGAATACGTGCAAGCACTTGCAAAATCATCGACCAATAAAGAAATGACAATTCTTCATAACGGAATAAAAGGCACATCGCAAGCCTACTTTAAACAAATTGCCGAAAGGCATTCCGGCCTTCCAATACCTGATGGAAACGATGAAATTTAACTTGCATTATTCATTGTAATAAAGATAAAAAGCGTAAATAATGCGGAATAAAAGGAAGACAGCCCGAGAAAATCTTTTTTCTCGGACTGTCTTATATCGTCAAAATTATTGAAAATTCTACGCTTACCTGCGGTAATTTTTCTTGGCTGCTTCTTTTGCCCTTTCACGAGCTTGCTTTTCCTGCATTTTTTGTGCTTCGGCCAATCGTGCCATGAAACCCGATTGCTTTTTAGGTTTCTTTTTATTGGCTTCCATTTGAGCTAATAGTTTATCCTCATCCAAAAGTTGTTTAAACAGGAATGTAAAACCAATAGTGAATAAGGTGGAGAGGAAGTAATAATAGTTCAATCCTGCCGGATAAGAGTTCAGGAAAAAGAACATCATAACGGACATCATTATGGGCATATACTTCATTCCTGCCATTTGTGCCTGTCCGGTATCGGTTGCCGCCATATTGTATTTGGTGTAGAAAACGTTCACCACCGTCATTAACAAACAGAACAAACTGATGTGGTTGCCGAGAAACCTTGAAATAAAAGGTATTTCGGCATTCCATCGGATAACAGCGTCGAACGTGGAAAGATCGTGCGCCCATAAAAAGTTTTGCTGACGCAATTCAATGGCCGACGGGAAAAAGAAGAAGAAAGCCAACAAAATAGGCATCTGCAATAACATCGGGAAACATCCGCTCATCGGGCTTGCGCCGGCTTTGTTGTAAAGAGCCATTGTCTCTTGTTGACGTTTCAGCATCATTTCCTTATCCTGTCCGGGATATTTGGCTTCAATTTCCTTTATTTGCGGACGCAAAACACGCATCTTTGCAGATGATTTAAACGATTTATACGTCAACGGAAGAATTATCAGCTTAATTATCAACGTCATTATAAAGATAATAAGCCCCATGCTTAAATTAAATTTCAAAAAGAAATTAAATACCGGAATCGTAAAATACTTATTTATCCAACTCAACCATCTGTAACCCAAATCCACCAACTCTTCGAGATACAGTTTTTGACTACTCTCTTTTATATCTTTATCGTAATTTTTCAGTGTGTAGAAATGGTTCGGGCCGAAATAATAATTAAGCGAAGCGGTGAGTTCGTCTTTTTGCGGATCAATAGTTACCGGAATCCAGGTTTCGGCTTTATACTCTTTAATATAATCGGTTGCAGTAAGCAGTTGCGATGTCAGAATAGTGTTACTGAAAGGTTTTTCGGCGATAATAATGCTGCTGAAGAACTGATCTTTAAAGGCAAACCATTTTACCGGTTCGGTAAGTTCTTTGCGGTCGTTTTTACTATTGCTCAGTTTCTGAACATCTTGATTTAAATACCTGTAGTTTAGACGCGCAAAACGATCTTCGAACTGTCGTCCCTGTTCTTGCTGGCGGATTTTTTGTTTCCAGTTAACGCGGAAGTTCATTAAACTTTCCGGATGTAAACCGTTTTTCATCCCTGCTATCCGAATATCAAAACCAAGCATATACTCGTCTGCCGGAAGCGTATAAACGAGATCGATATATTGTTGTGGAGAGCTTTCCAAACGCATCACAACCGATTTTCCGTCTGCGGATGGTATCGGCATAAACTGTTGATCGGCAGTAGTTAAACGAACGCTGTTACGGTTAAAAAGTTCCAGATTGAAATGAGCTTCGTCGCCGTCGAAAAGATACAGGCTATCGCCGTTGAATTTTTTCTCGTCTTTAAGTTGTACGGAATAAATTCTGCCACCCAATGTGCTTAAAACTAATTTCAACTTCTCGTTTTCCAGTATAACGAATTCTTCCGCCGTAGGCACAGGCGCAACTGCCATCGTGGAATCGGTTTGTGCGCCAATTGAATCCGTAACAACAGTTGTTCCGGTTGAGAAAAAATCGACAGTTGAAGTTTGTTTAGTTTCAAAAGCTTGTTGCGAACTGTCGGCTGCCAATTGTTCAGCTTCAAGTGCCGCCTTTTGTTTTTCTACCTGTTGAATTGAATCGCGTAATCTTTGTTGTTCTGCCAATTGCTCCTGACTGGGGCGGTTCAATATGGTAAATGCAATAACAATCGCGCCAATCAGCAAAAAACCTATAATTGTATTCTTATCCATTTTAACACAATAAAAGAGAGCGAACTGAATCACTCTCGCAATTATTAAAAATGATTATTTTTTTTAATCGAAATCAACTAAGAAACTGTTTTGTATTTTTTCGAGGTTACAAAGGTACAAAAAAAAGTAAAAAGAATAACAGATAACTCGTTTTTCACCTAATTAAAAGATTTATTGCAGATTAGGTAAAATAAATTTCATAATTATCAAAATATACAAATTTTCATATCATTTTGAAATTATATTTGTCGAAAATGTAATACTTTTGTAATTTTGCACCCGAAAAAAATATTTTATTTGTGATTATTATGAATCCCGTTACTGAGAAAATAAAAATCTTGTGTGCCGATAAGAATATATCGGCAGAAGAACTGGCAGAAAATGCAGGCTTAACTGTGAAGCAGATCGAACTTATTTTTGACAGCGAAAAAGTACCTTCGCTATCATCGCTTATCAAAATATCCAGAGCTTTGGGTGTGAGATTGGGAACTTTCCTCGATGATAATGAGAATATTGGCCCTGTTGTCAATAAAAGTTCCAATCAATCGCACCCGGTAACTTTTACAAGCCATTTAACTAACGATAATTCGCACATCGATTTCATTTCTTTAGCCGCAAGCAAGGCAGGAAGGCACATGGAGCCGTTTCTTATCGACATAAAACCATACGATTCGTCAAAAATGGCTACTTCTTCACACGAAGGAGAAGAATTTCTGTATGTGTTGAAAGGTTCGATAACCGTTTTGTACGGATTGCATGAATTTGTTTTAAATGTCGGAGAAAGCATTTATTACGATTCCATAGTAGAGCATTTGGTAACCTCAACTAACAACGAATCGGCTCAGGTACTTGCCGTGGTTTATACTCCTAATTAATCCTTCTGTTTTATGCAACTTTTCGACAAGACTTTAGGTGACTGGCTCGAGTATTGGGCTAAAAAAACACCTGATAAAGAATATATTGTGTATTCCGATCGAAACCTTCGCTTCACATGGAAGACTTTCGATGAACGCGTGAATAATATGGCCAACGGATTGCTATCCATCGGTGTAACCCGCGGGACAAACGTGGGAATCTGGGCGCAAAACGTTCCCGATTGGCTGACGGTGCTTTATGCAACGGCAAAAATTGGTGCTATTGCAGTAACGGTTAATACCAACTACAAAACGGAAGAACTGGCCTTCGTGTTGAAAAACTCCGACATGCACACGCTTTGCCTTACCGAAGGAATTCCCAACAGCGATTACATCGATATGATTTATGACCTTTTGCCGGAATTGAGAACAACACAACGCGGAAACCTAAAAAGCGAACGCTTTCCCGAAATCAGAAATGTGGTATATATTGGACAGGAAAAATTTCGGGGAATGTATAACACTGCCGAACTACTCTTGGTGGGAACAAACCGCCCAAAAGACGAGTTTTGGGCGCTGAGGAAACAAACTGGTTGCCACGATATTGTAAACATGCAATATACGTCGGGAACGACAGGATTTCCCAAAGGCGTAATGCTTAGTCACCACAACATTACTAACAACGGCTATCTTACCGGAATTCATATGAAATTCACGCCCGAAGATAAATGTTGTATTTGTGTTCCCCTATTCCATTGTTTTGGCGTGGTACTGGCTACTATGTGCTGCCTCACTCACGGAAGTACGCAGGTGATGATTGAACGGTTCGATCCGTTATTGGTTTTAGCCTCCATTCATAAAGAACGGTGTACAGTTCTTCATGGCGTACCCACCATGTTCATTGCCGAGTTGAATCATCCGATGTTTCCGTTATTCGACATGAGTTCACTACGCACGGGAATAATGGCCGGTTCACTTTGTCCGATTGAACTGATGAAGCAGGTGAACGAAAAAATGTTCATGGACATTACCAGTGTTTACGGACTCACCGAAACATCACCGGGAATAACGCAAACCCGTGTTGACGATTCCTTTGAAGTGCGTTGCACAACAGTAGGACGTGCTTATGAGTTTACAGATGTGAAAGTACTCGACCCTGCAACCGGAGAGGAATGTCCCGTGGGCGTGGAAGGTGAAATGTGCTGTCGCGGTTATAATGTGATGAAAGGTTACTACAAAAATTCCGAGGCTACGGCTCAGGTTATTGATGCTAACGGTTACCTGCATTCGGGCGATCTGGGCGTGAAAGATGAAAACGGCAATTATCGCATCACGGGGCGAATAAAAGATATGATCATTCGGGGTGGTGAAAATATTTCTCCCAAGGAAGTGGAAGATTACCTGTACAAAATCCCCGAAGTGAAAGATGTGCAGGTGGTTGCCGTGGCTTCGCCCAGATACGGCGAGGATGTGGGCGCTTTTATTATTCTGAAAGATGATAAAGAATTAACACAAGAAGATGTACGTGATTTCTGCAAAGGCCATATTGCCCGGTACAAAATCCCGCGATACGTTTTCTTTATCAAGCATTTTCCTATGACGGGAAGCGGCAAGATACAAAAGTTTCGTTTGCGCGAAATGGCATTGGAAATGTGCGAAGCACAGGGAATTGAGATTGTGTGAAGTTTATTCTTTGCTTGCCGAGTGAATCAGTTCCCTTGCTTTTTCGATAATGGTATCCCGTCCGTTCAATTTATCGCTTTCAGTCATGGAAACGTAAATATCGGGTTCGATGCCGAATTCGATATGTTCCTTGTTGACATTGTACATCGGCGAAGCCGAAAACCGGACAGACCATCCGTTAGGCAATTCGGAGGAAAAAGGCAAACCGCTTCCACCGTCGGGTAAAACAATTACTTGATTTTGATTCGAACTTTTATAAACATCTGAAAAATAATCTGTAGTATTTACAATCCGCTCATCGGAAATAACGAGATACCGATTATTTGAAATCTTACTAAACGATTTGAGCCTTTTTTGTTGTTGCCGAACAGTCATTACATTTATTAACGATTTATCACTCTCCGCATTTTTTGTTTGAACAAAAAACATAGTATTCTCTGCTTCTAAATTTATATATTCCGAACCGTATCGGTAACCTTGTTGGGCATACGTAAGGTATCCCATCAAGAAAATACAGACTAAAATAACTCTTTTCATAGCAATCATTCTTTACAGGATTTAATAACGCCAACATATCCAGGCCATAAATGGTCTGCAGTTGCAGGACCAACCCACTTTTCATACATTAAAATTTCAAAATCAATAATATTTCCAATTTCCACCTTTTTACCATATCTCTCAATATCGAAAGCAATAGTAGTGCCAACAGGCAGTGAATGTTTATTTGGCACTTTGGTTATTGTAACAATATTATAGCGTTCGTGTCCGACGCCAAATAACGTGATAACCTCGCCTATGTAGCAGTCAGATTTATCAATCTTGTTTGCACACCCCAC
>MVZJ01000087.1 GCA_002069095.1 Bacteroidetes bacterium ADurb.BinA174
GGCTTCGTAAAAAAACACGAAGCTATAAGCATCGTGTCCTAAAGAAGGTATAAAAATTTTAATTTAGATTTCTAACAGTATAGAGTATGTTCACTCATTATTTAAAGATAGCTTTTCGCAATCTATTTAAATACAAAACTCAAACCGTTGTCAGCATATTGGGTTTGGCGGTCGGCTTTACCGCATTTACGTTTACCATGTCGTGGATTCGGTACGAAATGGGGTATGACAGCCATAATCCCGACAGAGATAGGATTTATATGGTTGCCAAAGTAAATAAAAAGGAAGAAGGAGGTTTGTCTAAAAGAGTACCGGATGCCTTGGCTGAATACCTGAAAAATAGTTTTCCTGAAGTGGAAGCAGCCACCATGGTACGAACATACGACAATATGAGGATTAATGACTCTTTGATTTCCTTGCATTTTATTGAGACAGATATCGCCTTTTTCGATGTTTTTTATCCCGATATTGCCGTTCGTTTTCCGGAACCGTTGCCTGAAAATGGCATTACTTTCGTTACATCATCAGGATACCGGATATTGAAGCAAAGCGGGTTGTCTGACAGCTTACTGATGGATTACAAAACAGTTCCACAAAAAAATCATCACAGCAATGTTGCCTACGATGAAATAAATATTCGCCCTTACAAACTTCCTGACGAAAGATATTCACCGTGGGTGTATCATTCAAAATCGGCATTTATCCGTGTCTATCCCGGAATAAATATCGATCTGCTGCAACAGAAACTCGACAGCATTGAAGTGGATAATTCAATGCAGGGGGTAATGTCATACAAACTCATTCCCCTGAAAGAGGTGCATTACACTATTCCCGATGCTGATACCAACATCAAGTTTAACCATTTGCAGATATTTGTCGCCGTAGCTTTGATGGTTATTTTATGTGCACTATTCAATTATATGATGCTGTTTATCAATAGGATAAAAATTAGAAATCGAGAATTGGCATTACGTAAAGTGACGGGAAGCGGAACCATGCAGTTATTGGCTTTGCTGCTGTGCGAATTTATGATGATTCTGCTGTTGTCGCTATTTATCGGTGGTGTACTTACCGAATTGCTTTTCCCTGCTTTCACGAAACTGTCGCAAATTGAAGCTTCGAGAAGCTATTTCGCGGGAGAAATGGCGCTGTACGCGATTGGGTTGATCATCCTTTCAGGAATTTTCGCTTTCGTCCCCGTCCATTATTTTATGAAACGGAGCATTTCTGAAAATATTCATCCCGAGACGAGACAACGCTTCGGTTTCAAAAACAGTTTCACGCTTATCAGCATTGCTTTACAACTTATTATTGGCATTTTACTTATTTTCTCAACATCGGTTTTTTTCTATCAGATACGGTTATTAAATCGTGGCGAAATCGGCTTTAACAGACAAAACGTTAACCAAATGGATATGTGGTCATTGCATGACCCTGTCCAGTTAGAAGAGGTGAAAAGTGTTCCGGGGGTGGAAGATGCCATCTATTTTCCACAGGCTTTTTTACCAAGCAGAGGTAGTGCATCTACCCAAATTATGTTAGACAAAGGAACACCTTCGGAGCGCATGCAAGATTTCGAATTGTTTAATGTCCATGCGCCCTATTTTTTCGAGTTCTTTGATATTCAATTGCTTCAAGGACGTGTAATGGATGAAAACGAAACAGGTGTATGCATAATAAATGAAACCGCGAAAAAACTGATTGGAAAAGACAATCCTCTTGGCGAAAAGTTGAATGACTACTGGACAATTGTCGGCATAATCCCCGATTTGCATGTTCAGTCTCCCTTATTGCCCATTCAGCCTACCATATACCGAACGCTAAAAGATGGCGGTGGTGCCAATATAATCGGAAGCACCATTGCCTATAAATACGCGAAAGATTTTCGCGAAAAAACGGAACAAGCCATAGAAGAAATTGCAAGGAAAAAAGACAATATGCCCTACAATCGGGGAAACTTCACGAATATGGAAGAGGTTTACTCCGAATATACTAAATCGGAGCGCTGGCTATTTATCTTGTTGGGTATCATGACCGCCATTGCCATCTTAATTGCCGTTTTCGGCATCTACTCGATGATTACGTTGGCATGCAATCAACGACGCAAAGAAATTGCCATTCGCAAAGTGAACGGCGCGAAGATAAAAGAAATTTTAGCGCTCTTTTTCCGTCAATATTTAGCGGTAACAGTGGCAGCTTGTGTAGTGGCATTTCCCGGTGGCGTATATGTGATGCAACGCTGGTTAGAGCAATACACCCGCAGGGTATCGATGGAGTGGTGGCTTTTCGCGGGCGTGTTCGTGTTGGTGACCGCCATTGTTTTCACGAGCATTGTTTTCAGGGTATGGAAAGCGGCAAACGAAAACCCCGCTGAAGTGATAAAATCGGAATAATCGGGTGACGATGCCTGTGGCTTCGTAAAAGAAGCACGAAGCTAAAAGCATCGTGTCCCGTGAATAGTACGGTTTCAATAAGACCAACAATTGGTCGAACAATAGCGCTCTTTTACATTATGTTATGGTTGCGAAAGCAGCAGTTTCCACGCCGGAACAATGTGGATGGTTTTGCCAAACTCGTTGATTTCCTGTTCAGCTTCGGAAGTTATCAACAGACAGTTATCGCATTTAAGTTTTTCGAAAGCCGATATTTCGCGTTGAAAAGTTTTCGGATCGGAAATATCCCACGCTACTTGAATTGCTTGTGTTATTTCGCCGTTTTCTACCCAAACAAAATCGCAGTGACTATTGGCATCATCCAAAAAATGAAGTCTGCGAACGTGTGTTTCTTGTCGTCGAAGGTGTAGGAATAGGGCATTTTCGAGCAAAACACCTTTGTTCATATTGGTAGAAGGCAATAATGCACCGAAAAATCCGGTATCTATACTGTAATATTTTTTCACGCTTTGCACCTCTTTCACGTATGAAGTATCGTATTTCGTAAGAGACAGAAACAGATAAATAGCTTCGGTTTGGGCAATAAGCTCATAACCGGAATCTTTGCTGAATTTTTGATTTTGCGAACGAATTTCATTCACTATTTTGTTGATGGATGTAGGTTTGGTTGCATTTGTAAGCACACGACGGTTAAAGTATTTCACATTATTTACATTGCGAATTTGATAGCGCTCCACTAAGTCTTTGTAAATCATCGCAAAATAGTAATCTTGCAAAATAGGAAGTTTGAGTTGAGGTTCACAAAGTGCAATTTCGGGAAATCCGCCATTGTTTAAATATTCCGAAAAAGCATTTATTATATGTGCCTTTTGTTGCACATCGTAATAATTGGTATCGATACCTTTGAACAAACAAAATTCACTGAACGAAAGCGGAAATATTTCATACTGCAATGTCCTGCCACGTAGCGAAGTGGCAAGTTCCGACGAAAGTAACTTGGCATTGGAGCCGGTTATAAAAACTTGTTTGGTTTCTTGGTCATACACACGGCGAACAAATTTTGCCCAATTATCAAGTTCCTGAATTTCGTCGAAAAAAACGTAAACTGCCGAGAAAGGAATTTCAGGAAACAATTCACGATAAGCATCTAAAATTTTATCGGTTTCGCCCGGCTCAAAAATTAGTCGCTCATCATCGAAATTGATATAGAGAATGCGCTCTTTTTGAATGCCTTGCTCTAACAGTTCGTTGATAGTAAGCAGAAAAATAGATGATTTACCACATCGCCGAACACCGGGCAACGTGATGATTTTTCCCGTATGAAGCGGAATTTTTGTTTCACGACTTATTACAGACGCAGGCAAAGTGTTCTGAAAACTGACGATTAACTGCTTTAAAAGCTCTTTTGTAACCATAGCAACAAAATATTTCTGAAAATAATGACAAAAATAAAGGATTATTTCCTTGTATACAAGGAAATATTGCTTTTATTTAGTAAATAAGTGATTGTTATCACATTTATAACTGTTGGTTGGCATGTATGCCATACGGCAAAAGCCAATCCGATAAAAAGTTTAAAAACAGAATAATCGGGAAACGAAGCCTGTGACTTCGTAAAAAAGGAAGCTATAAGCATCGTATCCCGAAGAAAACACGAAGCTATAAGCATCGTGTCCCTAAAAGGGATAAATTTTTATGATATAAAATTATAACAGAATAATAACAACAGCCAACAATTCCCGCCAAAAGTCTTGAGTCTTGGTTCTTTGCTCTTGGTTCTTTGCTCTTGGTTTTTAATTCTTGGCTCTATAAAATCACAAAAAACATGCTCAAAACAGCATTAAAACTCATTTTCCGAAATTGGTGGCGCAACAAAATGTTCACGCTAATTTCAATTATAAGCCTTACCGTGGGTATCGCCTGTACGGCGCTGCTGATTTCGTTTGTCAGCTACGAGTACGGAATAGAAAAAAACAATCCCAATCGCGATAAATTGGTTTGGGTGATGCAGGATATGCCATCTAATCCCGGCGTGAGAGTAGGGTATATGGAAAAAGGCGTCCCCGAACAAATGAAAGAAAAATATCCTGAGGTGGAAGATTTTTTACAATTGAACAGTTTTTATATAAAATACATCGAAGTAAACAATCAACGGTTCGACCCAATCGCTATCCTCAATGTTAATTCCTCTTTTCCAAAGTTTTTTCCGTTTGACTTATTATACGGCTCGTGGAATGCTTTCAATAATCCACAATCAATTGTTATCAGCGAACAAACGGCTCAACGATTTTTCGGCAATGAAAATGCGTTGGGTAAACAGATTACGGTTAGTAAATCTAATTCGGATATGCAAAAAACGTACACCGTGGGTGCGATTACTAAAAGACGCTCCCCATCGTCAATTATATTCGACGGATTGATTTGCAATCCCGAAAACAATTGGGGAGGACCCACGCTGCTAATGATCTCCCCAAAAACTGACTTGCAACAATTTGAAGAAAAAGTACAAAGAGACAAAATTCCTACGTTAGCAGGTGGAAAATATTATTTTTCAACGTTCGACCAAGCCATTTCTTCCGAATACAACCAGCAAGGATTGGGTTATTGGCATTACCGCAAAAAAGACCTGTTAATGGTCGGGCTTGCTTCTGCACTATTGGTATTTATTATCGCCATTTTCAACTATGTGAATTTAAGTTTTTCACGCGTATTGCAACAGGTAAAAAGCCTTCACACGCAAAAACTGATGGGTGCAAAACCAAGAGATGTTCGGTTACAGATTTTTTTAGATACATTTCTCACGGTTTTCATCTCGTTTGTATTGGCAATGCTACTAATGTACGATTTTTTGCCTGTTTTCAACCAAGTTGTGTCCGTTGATTTTTCATCGAACTATTTTTACAGCAAAGATTTTTTTCCGTTACTGGTATTGCTGATTTTTCTGTTAACAGCTATTCCCGCATGGATAATGAGCCGAAAGATAAGCCAACTGTCGGGAAGCGATTACCGAATATTTTTCGTAACCAAGAAAAACCGATGGATTGGAGGATTGGTTACTGTGCAATTTATCATCGCCATCGCACTAATTATCGCTACTTTTACAGCAAACCAACAAGTTAACCTGGTAAAACAAAATGGAGACCGCTACAAAAATCTAATCGAACTTGACAGAATAGATGAAAAACACGACTTACGGAAATTAAAATCCAAAATAACAAATATTTCCGGCGTTTTGGATGTTTCGTTGGGAAATACGATACTAATGAGTGCAATGGTCATGTTCGGTAATTTACGAAAAGAAAACGGAGAAGAAATTCAAACTCTGATACTTCAATTGTCGGGCGATGAGCATCTATTACGTGTGTTGAAACTACATCAAATTGAAGGTGAAGCGTGGGAGACCATCACGGAAAAGCAACCGAATTCCGTGTTAATCAATAAATCATTTGCCGATATGCTGAATAAATCCGGAATAGAATTAATTGGTGAACCCTTGCAAAAGTATTTGATTTCTGATGACTCGATATCCATAATTACCGGAATTGTAGATGATTTTCACTTTTCTTCATTGGAAGACAAGGTAATGGCAGTATTAATTCAGAAATCTCCCAACGACAAACCGTTAACAACAATGGAAATAAGAATGGATGGAAAAAACAATTCAGAAACCATCACCAGCATAAGGACGGTCTGGCAGCAGACCTATCCCAAAGAATATTTCATTTATACGGATGTGTATCACGAATTTACAAAAAGTAATCGCAAAATATTCGAAATGTCTCGCTTGTTGAAAATGTATTCGCTTATCAGCATTTTGCTCACCTGTTTCGGATTGTTCGGCATCACGTTTTACGCTGTGAAACAACGTACCAAAGAGATTGGTATTCGAAAAATAAACGGTGCAAAAACGCCACAACTGCTGTGGTTGCTAATGAAACCGATGTTCGTGTGGATAGCGATAGGATTCGCAATAGCCGCACCTTTGGCGTGGTGGTTGATGGAGAAATGGTTACAACAGTTTGTCTATCGGGTAAATATATCGATTGGCTCATTTTTGCTCGCATTGCTGTTGGTGGTCGTTATCACGCTTGTAACCGTAGGTTGGCACGTGTGGCACACGGCAAAAGCCAACCCGATAAAAAGTTTAAAATCGGAATAATCGGGTGACGATGCCTGTGGCTTCGTAAAAAATGGAAGCTAAAAGCATCGTATCCCAAAAAAGATATTAAGTGTATAATTTAAATTTCTAACAGTAAAAAATATGTTCATTCATTATCTAAAAATCGCGTGGCGAAACCTGCGCAAGTACAAGACCCAAACCGTTGTCAGCATATTGGGCTTGGCTATCGGCTTCACGGCGTTCGCGTTCACCATGTCTTGGATCCGGTACGAAATGGGATATGACAAACACATTTCTGACGTGGATAGGGTATATAAAATACTTAGGGTAAACAAAAGGAAAGAAGGGGGTTTTGAATTCAAGCTTCCTGATGCCTTGAAGATGTACCTGGAAAGTTTCCCTGAAATTGAAGCGGTAACCGCCATCATGACATCCATGGGTGATTTTTGGCGCAATGATGTACTGTATATGGAAAATGCGGCTCATATGCTTGCCGACACATCATTCTTCAAGGTGTTTTACCCGGATGTACAAATAGACTACCCGGCAGAGATATTGGATGAGCCCGAGTCTCTAATTTTTTCAACCACGGCAGCCAAAAAAATCGGCTTGTTACCCTCCGATATCGGGCGTTACAGCAGTAGGTTAAACAATATCGTCTTGGGTATTGCTCCCGGAACAGTCAACAAGCAAACGAATGTTCCTTTTGACGTGATGATCGTTAGACCCGTGGAGGTGCGTGGCGATTGTCCCTGGTGCTATTCTTCACGCCGCATGTACGCGCGGGTTCATAAGAACGTGGATATGGAGGCACTCGCGGCAAAGTTAGATTCGGTGTACATTGAAGATGAGCGACTTGGCGTTATGTCATACAAGCTTATTCCATTAAGGGAGGTGCGTTACAAACATCCCGAGGATAAGGCCAAAATAAAGCATGGTCATTTGCGAATTTTCGTTGTCGTATCGCTATTGGTCATTCTTAGCGCGTTGTTCAACTACCTGATGTTGTTCGTGAATAAAATCAAGATCAGAAGCCGTGAATTGGCGTTGCGAAAAGTAAACGGCGCCTCCAATAGTAAGCTGGTAATGCTGTTACTGATTGAAATGGGATTGATTTTGCTGTTTTCGCTACTGATCAGCGGGGTTTTATCAGAACTGCTGTACGCTCCGTTTGTGAAGTTGTCGGAAATTGAAGCCACGAAATCATTCCTGATAAAAGGAACCCTGCTATATGGCATCGGCATATTCATCCTTTCTATTCTGGCTGCCTCGATCCCGATATACGTTTTCATGAAAGGAAGCGTGGCAAACACGCTTCACCCGGACGCGAAAACCTTTGCCGGAGTTAAAAACGGTTTCGCGCTCACTAGTCTATTTTTGCAATTAACCGTCAGCGCTTTATTGATTTTCAGCACGCTTGTTTTCCTGTATCAATTTAAAAAGTTGAATGAAAAGGATATTGGGTTCAACAGGTTTAACATCATGAGTTTTTCATGTAATGTCCATTCATTAACCAAAGATGAGATTCGCAAAATAGCGGGCGTGGAAGATGCGATTTTCTTTTACGGGCAATTCCTTCCAAGGAGCGGGTCGTCACACTTTAACTATAAAACCGAAAGTGGCGAGATAATAGAAACCGAACAGTTCAGGATTCACGAGCCGAATTTCATTGATTTTTTCGACATGAAGATACTGGAAGGTAGAAATTTCCACTACGGCGAGACCAATGCCTGCCTGATCAATGAAACCGCCAAAAAGCAATTCGGCTTGACTGACCCGATAGGAGAAAAGGTGAATAATTTAACCGTGATCGGTGTAGTGGCAGATATGTATATCGATTCTCCGCTGCTACCGGTTTACCCGTCAACCTATCAGTTACGCGAGTATATGGATGAATCGGCAAGTTTTAATCGGGAAACGGGACAATGGGAATACAACCGTACCCCAATACCTGACTCGCGAATGGCTAGCACATCAAGAACCTTCAACTCGTTTGCCTATAAATACTTGCCCGGGAGCAGGGAGCTTACACAAGAGAGGATTCGGGAACTGATCACGAAAAATGGCGGCAGGATAGCATCTTTATCCTTTAATGACTTGGAAGCGGTTTACGCCGAGTACACGCTCTCCGAGCGTTATCTTTTGACCCTTTTGGGCATCATGACCGGTGTGGCCATCTTGATTGCCGTTTTCGGCATCTACTCGATGATTACGTTGGCATGCAATCAGCGGCGTAAGGAGATTGCGATTCGCAAAGTGAACGGTGCGAAAGTAAAAGAGATTTTGGCGTTGTTTT
>MVZJ01000088.1 GCA_002069095.1 Bacteroidetes bacterium ADurb.BinA174
TACATTTTGGGCACATACAGTCCGTAATAGGAACGGTTGAGCGAGAATTTTTCTTCCTTTTTGCCATCGTGCAGTACCACATCGAAACTCCCCGAAAGGGCTACTATAAATTCCTGCTGTTCTTTAAAAGCATGACTACCACGTATCTCCCCGCCCGGCACGTCATAAATCCAATAGGTGCGGGCAATTTCAAACGGAAGTTGCTTCGGATATTCAAAAAAAGAAAGATTTCCTCTTTTATCTAAGATTTTAGGCAGTTGTATTATTGTTGGTTGTTCCATCTGTTTGTTCTAAACTGTTTTAAAACTGCACAAAAATACCACTTTATTCTCTGTTATGCGATTATTAACCTTTAAATCTTCGCAAATTGGGGATTGTTTTCTCAGTTAAGTAAGGAGCAAAGAGTTCTGAGTTTCGAGTTCTGAGTTTGGAGTTGTTACACAGAGTTTCACAAAGTTATTTACAGAGTAACACAGAGAACTTTACTGTTAACAGTTCCGAGTTCCGAGTTACGGATTGTTACACAGAGTTTCACAGTGCTATTCACAGAGTAACACAGATAACTTTACCGCCAACTATTTTACAGTTTGCGGTATCGTACCCGTTTCGGTTCCACATTTCCCAACCGCATTTTTTTATTTTCTTCGTACTCGCTGTACGAGCCTTCAAAGTAAAATACTTCGGAGTTACCCTCAAAAGCGAGAATATGGGTGCAAACACGGTCTAAGAACCAGCGGTCGTGTGAAATAATCACGGCGCAGCCGGCAAAGTTTTCCAAACCTTCTTCCAATGCACGAAGCGTGTTCACGTCAATATCATTGGTCGGCTCGTCGAGTAGCAGCACGTTGGCTCCCGCTTTGAGCGTGAGCGCTAAGTGCAGTCGATTTCGTTCACCACCCGAAAGCACACCGCACAATTTTTCCTGGTCGGCTCCCGAAAAGTTAAATCGAGATAAATATGCACGTGCATTCACATCTTTTCCGCCAAGACGTACAAATTCAGAACCTTCCGAAACAACCTGATAGACAGTTTTTTCCGGGTCAATGGCTTTGTGTTGCTGGTCAACATAAGCCGTTACCACCGTTTCGCCGACTTCAAACGTACCTTTATCCGGTTTTTCCAATCCTTCAATCAATCGGAATAGCGTGGTTTTTCCCGCTCCGTTTGGACCGATAACACCCACGATACCGTTTGGTGGAAGCATAAAATTCAAATCATCATACAGCAATTTATCGCCATACGCTTTCGCTACACCGATAGCCTCAATAACCTTGTTTCCTAAGCGTGGACCGTTGGGAATAAAGATTTCCAACTTCTCTTCACGCTCTTTTTGGTCTTGATTAAGAAGCTTTTCGTAAGAGTTCAAACGAGCTTTCCCTTTGGCGTGGCGAGCTTTTGGTGCCATATTAATCCACTCCAACTCACGTTCCAATGTTTTTCTGCGTTTGCTTGCCTGTTTCTCTTCCATCTCCATGCGTTTGGTTTTCTGCTCCAACCACGAAGTGTAATTTCCTTTCCAAGGAATACCTTCGCCACGGTCTAATTCTAAAATCCAACCCGCAACGTGATCTAGGAAATAGCGGTCGTGCGTGATACAGATAACAGTTCCTTTATATTGTTGCAGATGTTGCTCCAACCAGTCGATAGATTCCGCATCCAGGTGGTTGGTCGGTTCGTCGAGCAATAGCACATCGGGTTCTTGCAACAAAAGACGACACAACGCCACGCGACGACGCTCTCCTCCCGATAGCTCACGAACAGGTTGCTCTTCGGGCGGACAACGCAACGCATCCATTGCTCGCTCCAGGCGATTATCGATATTCCATGCATCGGCGGCATCTAATTTATCTTGCAATTCGGCTTGACGAGCAAAAAGTCCGTTCATCTTTTCCTCATCTTCATAATATTCGGGCAGACCGAATTTCAGATTTATCTCTTCGTACTCGGCAAGCAAATCCATTATGGGTTGTACACCTTCACGAACGATTTCGATAACGGTTTTATCGGCATCTAATTGCGGCTCTTGCTCTAAATAGCCCACCGAAAAACTTTTATCGGAAACTACTTCGCCCTGATACTCTTTTTCTATTCCGGCAATGATTTTCAACAGTGTAGATTTTCCCGAACCGTTTAACCCGATAATGCCGATTTTTGCACCATAGAAAAACGACAGGTAAATATCTTTCAGCACTTGTTTTTGTGGTGGATAGATTTTGCTGACACCCACCATTGAGAAAATAATTTTTTTGTCGTCGGACATATCTTTGTTAGTTATTAGTTAGCAGTTTTGAGTGATGAGTTGCTGCCGGTTCCAATGTCTTGGTTCTTGAATCTTGGCTCTCTCGTCTCAAGATGCAAAGATAATGAAAGAAATTGGGAAATTAGGAGTTGAGATTTTGGAGAATCTTTTTCTGTTGAATTAGGATATATTATTTGCTAAAACTGTTGAAAAGTGATTCTTAGATGTTATTTTTATATGATTATCAGCAATGTGTCCTAAAAACATTTATCAATTACCATGAGTTTTAACTCGTGGGGGTAAAACGTCGTTAAAAGTGGGCTTTAGCCCAAGATTATTTAAATTTCGGCTAAAACCGATTGAATTTCTAACTATTTATCCACGCTCAAAAAGGGACATGGCCGCTCGAACTTGTTCGCTCTTTTTAACGAGAATTGATTAGGGTGTTTTGCGGATAAACATATTATTTTTTTATATTCTTATATAGCTGATAATTAATTAACGTGAACTCAATATAAGACTTCATCTATTTTATTGACAAATAAGCTAATGAGATTGTTGTTCTATTATTATCTTGTTCTATTAAGGTTGACAAAGCAAAATAAAGTTTAAAATATTCATTAATGTTGTGTTAAGTTTATATTGTACTTTATGAAACTTGTCGGTCTGGTTTCTTCACGGCAGAATATTAATGCCACAAAGCCTCTAACACACAAAGGGAGCGCCAAGAAAAAGTAAATAGGGCCAACAAATAAATCTTAACTTAACATTAACCTTATTTTTTTTCAACCAATCTTAGTAGAGCAGTAATAACCACATATAACAATACCTTATTACCTGATTATTACATTTTATCTCTTATGTTGAATCACATTAATTAAATTTCGAAAGGCTATGTCCTGTTTTTGTGAATATTTTCAACGGTTCCATACATCGCCGGTTACACGTACCTACTCTTTCAATCCGGTCAGTATCATGTCGCTTATCAATTTACCGTTTTCTTCGTATGTTTCCGATTTTACCGTTCCTACACCCTCGGCAATCCATTGCACAAGACGCATATAGGACGAAATCACCGGATGCATTTCAACCTCGCACGTAATTTTGTAACAGTTGAAGGTTCCGGCGGGCGTGGTTATGCTTTCCACGGCCTCTACCCGGCGGTTTACCACCTCGATGGTTATGGGCGGTATGGGCAGCCCGGCCGTTTCGGCGCCGATGGAAATATCGGCATCGGGTAACGATTGCCCGGGCGACATTTGCGCCGGCAGTTGCAGGTCGGTACCCGATAGTTTAGCATCGCCGCCTTTATACATTGCAGTTTTGCTGTCTAACAGGCTGCGCACATCGGTATAAAAAATACCGTTTTCGCAACGCATCTCCATTTCGCCCGAAACGGAATAAGTTCCTTGTTGGTCGATACGCACATTCTGGTCTGTGCGTTCGCTTTTAGCGATAATTTTCAACCCGTTATCGGTATCAATTACATCCGATACCGTTTGCCGGATCGTGCCTTTATTGCTGCCGTTCTTGATATCGCGAACGGTATATTCGAGCACGGCTCCCCGGATAGTGGGGAAATAAGCTTTGCATTTACCGTCGCTTTTTTGAGCGAACGCAAAAAAAGTTAATGTGTTCACGAAAAACAACAGCAATAATACCAAACTGATTTTTTTTGTTTCCATCATTTTTAATTTTTTGTAGTATTGTTTGTTAATGATTTTAATCCCGCATTATTCATCGCAATAAAAGATATAATTGTTCTTTTTCAAAACCGCATAATGTCAAATCAAGAGTTCCGAGTATTGAGTATTGAGTTTAAAACCCGCTTATTTATAAAGATTTACAAAATACAATATACGTTATTTTATAATTTACACGACAATAGATACATAGAAATATTATATGTTAACTATTGCTGCCACACAATTCTATCGTGCGGTTTATTACCACGCGAAAGGATTCGCACGGTAACGGAGGAAGATGCGAAAGAACTAAAAAGTTCAAAAATTATATTTTCAATATTATTATTCCTTTTTGATTTTCTTGTGGTTCTCATATATTTCCATTTGAAGTTTTAAATAACCTAATAGACCGATGGCTAAGATTAGGGAACCATAGGAAAATTCTTTGAAGGCATTTTCTTTTATAATAAATCCTAACATTCCGGAAATAAAAAAGATAATCATCGTGACGATCGTGACTATGAAAATAAATTTTGCTTTTTTGGGATTTTGCCACATTTGCTTTTCATAACGTAAAGATGTTTTAGTTGAGTCTTGCAGGGAAGCAAAACTGAGCGTTAAACCGAAAAATATCAATACATTGTTGTAAGTTTTAAATAAAAACTCCGGGTTTGATGATACATAATCGAATCCTCGAAAAAATGGTTTTATCAACAAAAATAATCCGATTAATAAAAATGGATATTGTAGGTAGCTCAGTAAATGAAATATTTGTTTGACATTTTTCATTATGTAATTTTTTATAATCGCAATATTGAATTATACGCAAATTTAATTCAAATTGTACAGAAAAACACTCTACGTACAATTATTTTAATTCTATTTTATCATACGTGGCGTGTTGCTCCACCTTGCGGCATCTTTCCTTATAAGTTACATTTCAAAGCATGTTTAAAAGCGTTCAAGCGGTCTTTTCATTGCCGGCAAACATCTACTTCGTAAATCTCATGCTGTCGTTTCGAGGAGTCTATTTTAATAATCACCTGCTCACGAAAGGATTCACGTGAAAGGGGCTGTATCAAAAAGTATCATCGTCGTATCATTTTGTCATTGCCTAAGGGCGATTCTTTGAATTCTGAACGTAGTAAAGAATCTATTTTATCAGTATTATAAATACTTCATTCCACTAAAGCTTCATTCAGTATGACAATTTGATAGCATATTTTACTTTTGATACAGCCCCTTTTGTTTTTAAATCTTAATCAAAAAACTATGTATCTATGTTATAAATCGAGTTAAGCATTTATACGGAGTTCAGAATGATTTTTTTACTTTAGAGTTTGTGGATGCTGTTATTCTTTATACCGATTTAAACCACTCTTCGTATTGTTTGCCCAGAATGGGGAGCGGCTTTTCTTTTCTGTTCGCGGCGTTTATAATTCCCATGATGCACATGTAGCACAAAACAAACATCCCGATAATGCTGACAATCCATCCTAAAATGGGAATTACGTTCACCAATCCCAACACAAATCCGGTTATGTTTAATCCCAGCGACTGGCGGATGTGGTAACGCGCAAAAGGTTGTTTTTTCTCATTGTTCATAACGAACGCTATTACCAACCCGATAAGGGTCAGGTAAGAAATAATGGCAATACTGTTGTCTTGTTCGTTTTTAACGGATTCGGAGCCTTCTTCCGGAACTGCCGGAGGGTTAGGCAAAGGTTGTTTTTCTGTTTCCATATCAATTATTTATTAAAGTTATGATTCTGTTTATATTAGTTAGTCGTTCTCCGGCGAATTCACGGTTCTTTATCGCCTTCGGTTTCGATAGAGACATCCAAAGATATTGCTTTCCAGTTTTTTTGAATAAATATATTTTTTTGTTTGTCCGAAAGCGTGTAACCCTGTGTCTCATTCCTTGCGGCTGGGCAGGCTTTTAATCAAAGCTGCTATCTTTTACCGCTGGATGTTATTTCCTACATTCCAATTTGGCCGTAAACGGCAACTCAACGCATGGCAAGGGCTAAAAATTTCATTTTTCCTGCCACGCCATACTTATTGCTATCGGCAGTCTTACCGGCATTTTTTTCATTTATTAAACAGCACGGCAAGCGATACGATAATTTGATTTTTCTGCTGCGTACTGGGGTCTAACCATCTCCCAACTCCCCACGTATCGCTGACGATATAGCGGTAGGTTATTCCCAGTTCGAAATAAGAAAATAAATTCACACCCGCTCCCACGTTTAAACCGTGTTCTACCTCGTACGATTTTAACGGTTTGCTCTGAACTTCCGGGTCTTTTTCGGTAAAACGTGAAAGAGGGAGTTTTATGTAATACCCCGCCGTAATCATCGGTTTTACCGGTACATTTTCGATGGAAAATCTTTTTTTCACTGCAAGGGGTATCTCCACCGACATATTCGAAGCATCCATTGTTTTACTCCATACACCTTCGTATTTTTGATCCCATTGGAGCCGCTCGAATCCGATCAATCCCGCTATTTCAAGTGACAAATCGATGTTGTCGAACGTTCTTCCGGCCACCGCTCCCAACTTAAAGATGGGGCTGTTTGTTATTATCAGATCATCAGATGTGTATTTAGGGTTATTTACCGTTATTTCCGTTCTTCCACCATAAAAAGCGGTTTGCGAAAACATTACCGATGCCGTCAAAAAAAAGGAAACGGCTGTAAAGATTTTAATAAAGTTTACTCTTTTCATACTTTTTAAATTTTATATTTTAAATTAAAACTCGGAACTCTTTCCGTTCTTATGCGAAACGGTGCTTAAAACCTCGGTTCGCAGATTATTGTTTCCCTTTCAATTCAACATAGGCGCCTTTTGACGGAGTCCAATAAATCGTTCCACGTTCGAAACGATTATAGCGTCCTGTTTTATCGGGAGTAACCATTTCATCTGAAACAGGATAACCTAAATAGCTTTTTTCGTATCCTAATTCAGCCCATTTTTTTAAAATCTCTCCATGAACTTCGTGAGCTCCTGTGTTTGGAGACCAATAGATAGAGCCGTATTGAAAATGATTGTAGCGCCCTACCTTATCGGGAGTGATCATTTCATCGGTTTTGGGATAACCCAACACCTTTAAGTTGTCTTTGATTCGTATCCACTTTTTGACTATTTCTCCATGCATTTCGAATGCACCTAAGTCTGGATGCCAAATTATTACCCCTTTTTCAAAACTGCTGTACCTCCCTTTTTTGTCGGGAGTAGCATTCTCATCCATTGTGGGAAGTCCTACAACACTTTTTTCATATCCCAGTTTCGCCCATTTATTGTATATATCGCCATGTATTTCAATTGGAGTATAATCGGGATGAAAATAAATAGCGCCTTGCTCATACCGTCTGAATTTTGTAATTTTATCTGAGCAGTACTTTTCTTCTGTTATCGGTTTTCCGAGAATTCCAGATTCTCCTCCTAATTCTTGATACTTTTTACTAATCGGCGTTACTCCTATTTCGGTAGAATATTTTTCGATGACCTTTTTAGGAATTTGAGCGCTAATATCGGTTGTGCCTCCTGCCACGAATAGCAGGATAAGGATTAAATTAATAATTTTTGTTTTCATATGTTTATAATTGTTTATTTGTTAAGCCTCTCTCAAATTCCCCAAAGTGGGAAGCGGATTCGCGAGCGAGCAGCGTTACTACTACCGTTAAAACCTATATCCTAAGGATAAATAAGAACTTATGTGTTTAAAAGTTTCATCAACAATCAGAAAGCCCATATCAACTCCCAAATCCAACAAGAAGTTACCATATTCCGCTCCTACACCTATTCCGGCTCCTACATCGAATTTTCGGTAGTGTAAGTCTTTAAAAAGATTAAATTGAAGTTCACCGTCTTTTTTCCATTTTCCGTCGATGCCGTAGGCTATATATGGACCGGCATGAAAAACAATTTTTGTTGTTGGCGCAACATCTACTTTATACCCTGCATGAATTGGTAATTGCAGATATATAAAATTATAGGTATCACATTTGGAATCAAACTTTATTTTATCTCCCTTTGAGTGCACCATCAGCCCCGATTGCAGGCAAAAATTGTTTGCAAAACCGTATTCACCCGTTATTCCTGCGTTAAACCCGAATTTGGGCGAAAAAGAGTCAGAATATTTACCGTACATATTCGTCAGGTTTACACCGCCTTTTACGGCAAAAGAAACTTGCGCCGTTGCCGGCACAGCCATACATGCAATTGCTGTAATTAGAAATAATAGTTTTAATTTTTTCATTGCTTTTAATTATTTATTTATTTTCTTACGAAAGCTTTCGCGGTATCGTTTGCCGTTTTTTTCAAACTCCCAAGCCATTTCCCACGGTTCTTTTTCATTTATTAAAAGTATTTTACACGGAGGGACTACCTCATAAGGGTCTGCAGGGTCAATTCTTACCTCACGTCCATTTAGCGTGTAAGTGAATTTCCCGAACTGGCTACTTTTACCGGTGTTTTGGTTGGTGTTAAAGGATATTTTATGAGATCCTACAGTTGTTTTATACCAGCCGTCGGTTTTGTATTCTTCCAGATTAAATCGTTCCCATTCGCCATTTATTTTTTCGGGTGAAATAACATAGGCTTCAGCTAATGCTGTTAAA
>MVZJ01000089.1 GCA_002069095.1 Bacteroidetes bacterium ADurb.BinA174
TATGAAGTTGGAGGAAACTGATTCCAAAAATTATTCCAGAAAAAACATTATCGGCAAAAATAGCGATAAAATGGAAAATATCAGGAATTTATCCTTTAATTATTAGACAGTTAAAGTTTTTGTTATTTTTCTTGGCACCTCTTTGTCGCCTTCTTAAATCACTTGTGTCTTAATATTAGAATTTTATATCTGTTTTAAAGTACACCCGGCGGGAATCGAACCCACATCGTCGGAACCGGAATCCGATATTCTATCCATTGAACTACGGGTGCGGAAATTATCTGAAAGATGTATTATTCCACGTCAGCGTTATTGTTTCACTTTTTATAAACGGTTTTATCTCAGCCAACTGCTCGTTAGAAAGATATTTCGTTAAATCGAGTTTCAATTTTAACGTGTTTGAACCATTTTCAAACTCAGCCGAAATGGGATAAATATCCGGCAAAGATACGGCAAATTTATAATTATCGGTATCTTTTTTAGATGAATCTAGAAAAGATTCTGCCGAAATATCGGGCAGAAGCAAGTTTGCATCCAATTCTTTCCAATCGGTGGAGTAGAATTTGATATGGCTGTCGCACGCATTTCCGCAAACGGTTTTAACGACACAAATTATTTGGGTATCGTTGATCAGTGGTAAGAGTTTTATTTGTGTCGTGCCTATTTCGGAAGTTTTTATCTTCAAAAAATCGGGTGAATAAGCCAACTTCTCTATTTCACCTAAGGGGTAAGGAATAATTGTTTTACCGGTATCAACCAGCAACATAGTTCTGTTTCCGTCGGATAATCCGGGAACAATATTGTTGGGCATAGTTTTAAAAACATCGTCTATTTTCTGCGAAAATGCTAATGTAGAGATAAAAATAAAGAATGCTATAAATATTTTTTTCATTGATTACTACTTGATAAGAATCCCTATTTGCTCGATAACTACGCTTGGTTTTCCGCTGTCAGTTCCGGAAATGGTTTCGAAACGGAAGAATTTAGTGTTTACGTCGTTGTCGAATTTAACAAATTGGGGAATGGGATTATTTTTAATATTGCTGAATTCGCCTTTCTTTAATTCGTTCCACGATTTCCCATCGTCGCTCACACTAAAAGTATAAGCGAAAACCGATTCTTTTTCAGTTGCCGGTTTATAGGTAAACCCTTTTACGGAAACGGTTTCGCCTAAATCTACAATCAATGGGCTGTTGGTTTTAACCGACCATTTATCTTTTGTTACGTCACTCAAATTCAACTCACTTGAACTTTCTGCTATCGCAGGTGCCCGATAAGCGCCAATGGCTAAAATATTGGCTTTTTCACGTGTCTCGATAACCGTAACGCGAATTTTTTGAGGTGCGCAATCGTTGAATTTAAGTAACCGTTTGTAACCGATGGTAGTTCCTTCCGCCAATTTCACCCAATCGTTGTTGATAAAACCTTCAATTTTAAAAACTTCCACTCGTTGTCCTTTTTTAATGTCTTCTTGTAACATCACGGTATTGATGGTATCGCCACTTGCGGTAAATTCTTTGAAATCTCCGTTTTGGGCTGTCCACGCGATGTTTCCGTTTGTCAGCTTGTTTCTCTTGAATGTATTTTTGATGTAAACTCCGAATTCTTTCAATCTGGCAACATCCACTTCGTGTAACAAGCCGCGTTTATCGGGTGGAATATTTAATAAGAGAACCGAATTCATTCCCACCGATTGATAATAAATATCGACTAATTGCTGCAGTGTTTTTACCTGATGATCCTGCTCCGGATGATAAAACCAACCCGGACGAATGGAAACATCCACTTCCGAAGGATACCAGTACAACGTTTTTGCATCCGCAAGAAGGGTGCGGCTGCCCAAGTCATTAGCCATAGGATTTATATCCAGCCGTTTGTTCTCAGTTGCAATGGTTTCGTTTATGTCCGGATTCAGCGGAGTAACGCTCCATTCGGTTTCACGTCCCAAGCCGCTTTCATTACCCACCCAACGGACATCGTTGCCCATAATCGCCTTTACGGCTTTGGGTTGAAGGCTGTCGATAACGTGATAAAAACGCGTCCAGTCGTAAACCTGACGTTTTCCGTTAGGCCCTTCGCCATTTGCGCCATCGAACCAAACTTCGTGAACCTCGCCGTAGTTGGTGAGGAGTTCTTTCAATTGTTCCACAAACATGGCGTTATATCGGGGCGAATTGCCGTAACTTTCGGCATTTCTATCCCATGGCGAAAGATAAACTCCGAATTTCATCCCGTATTTGTCGCAGACATTCTTTACTTCACGAACAATGTCTCCGTTTCCATCTTTCCATATTGATGATTGCACCGAATGTTTCGTTGTTGCAGTAGGCCAAAGACAGAAACCGTCGTGATGCTTTGCAGTCAGGATTATCATCTTAAAACTGGCTTCCTGAAGCGATAACACCCATTGTTCCGCATTAAAATCGGTAGGATTGAAAAGCGTAGGATCTTCTTTCCCGTCTCCCCATTCACGACCTGTGAAAGTGTTCATTCCGAAGTGGATAAAGGCTGTGAGTTCTAATTGTTGCCACGCGTATTGTTGATCGGTAGGAGTGAGGTAAGCCGAGAGTTTTATTTTTTGCTCGGGCGTTATGTTTTCGGGAAAGGTGAGTTCTTTCACGAAAAACTTTTTGTTTTTCGATATACACGAGGAAAAAATCGCAAGAATGAGTAAAACAAGAAAAACTATTTTTTTCATTTCCAACTGATTTTTGAATTATCCGCAAAGTTAAGCTGTTTTGACAAAATTACAAATAAAAAAAAGCCATCCTGTACCGGATAGCTTTTTCCAATATTTTCAAAAATACCCCTTACTTAACTGCAGCAGCTTCTTCAACAGTTTCAACCAAAGAGTCGGCAGCGGCAGCGGCGATGCTGTCAGCTATAGCTTGTTCAGCAGCGGCTATGCTGTCTAATCTGGCAACTTCAGCAAGGCTGTCTAATCTGGCTTTTTCTGCTTCAGCTTGTTTGTTTGTGCAAGAAGCAAATCCGAGAGTAGCAACTAAGGCTACAAATAATAATACTTTTTTCATTTTTTCAATAATTTTAAACGATAAATAATGCTGTTTTAAAACAATTGTACAAAGTTATATTGTTTTTATGTTAAACAACATATTTTGAGGAAAAAATATAGTTAAATAATCTTAAACTTCGCATTCGGTTTTGTTTAGTAATGTTGAAAAAGCAATTTTGTACCACAATTTATTAGCAGGGAAGTACAAATATTTGCCGCTTGCCAAATCAATTTGGGCGCAAAGCTAATAACCAAAAGTTAAATTTGTATATGGCAATATAAGAGTTTCCTTTCTAAACACTAAAGAACGCTCCTTCCCTTGTAGATATAGTCGTTTGACTTTCCAAGGGAATAAGTAAAGTGATCATTAACATAATAGACGATAATATCTTGATATTGTCTCATAACGGGTTTTGCAATGTTTGTGGCAAGATGTCTAATGCTTACTAATTATTTGAATATTAATACTTCCTTATCGGTATCTTTTCTCTTGGATAAACATGTTAAAAATTTCGGGACACCCAAAATCAGTGAATTATTTCCACATCGAATTGATTAACAATAAAATAATTTTGGTGTCCCGAAAAAGTACGAAAGACAGGTGAAAATACATAAGCTTTTAAGTGTAACTCTCACTTTCCTAACCTGCATTATTTATGCTTTTAGCTTTATACGGATGTAAGGCGCGAACCTCGCCGCGGTATAACGGACTATTTCAACAGATTTGAAACGCAGCAGAGGCATGAAGATAAAAGCGAGCAATCGCAGAACAACTGTCAAGTCAAAAGTTTCGAGTTTTAAAACTGCTTGTTCATAAGCAATCGCGGGCTGATAATCAGTCGTATAAGAAAGGAAAAAATAGCAATCAAAAAGAGTTGAATTTTCGTGTTTTTTGAAAGAAAATCAACAAATTATTTACTTTGCTTGCAATTTTATGCTTCAAAGAAATGACTGTTTAAGTGGTGTATTGCCTGATTTAAAGTTAAATTCGTATTTTTGTAAGATAATTGAAATGGAATTTCACGAATGGCTAAAAATAAATTATCGAAATTTGCCGATATGGAAACATACGGCAATGTTTTTCAATATACTTTTCATACTTTACAAACCGAAGGATTCCCGATGAAAGGGAAATGGCACACCCATTTCGGCAATGATAACGATATCGTTCTTGAACTCGGCTGCGGCAAAGGAGAATATACTGTTGGATTGGCACGATTGTTTCCCGAAAAGAATTTTATCGGAATCGATATAAAAGGCGCTCGCATGTGGAAAGGTGCTACCGAAGCCTTGCAAGATAATATTCAAAACGCGGCTTTTTTGCGCACGCATATCGAACTTATCAACCATTTTTTCGCCGAAAACGAAGTGTCGGAAATCTGGATTACATTTCCCGACCCGCAAATGAAAAAAACAAATAAACGACTCACTTCCACCCGATTTATGCAGGAGTATGCCCGCATTATGAAGCCTGACGGCATTGTTCATCTCAAAACCGACAGCAATTTTCTTTACACCTACACCAAAGCGATGATTGAAGAAAACAGTCTTAAGGTTTTGGCTGATACCGACGATTTGTACCAATCGGGAATTGACGATAAAATATTAAATATTCAAACTTTTTATGAACAACAATGGCGTTCACGCGGTTTAAACATCAAATATATCAAATTTCTCTGTCCGAAGAATCATAACTGGTCTGAACCCGATATCGAAATCGAAAAAGACGAGTACCGAAGTTTCGGAAGAAATGCGAATTTTTAAAAGTTCTGAGTTCAAAGTTTGCAGTTAGCAGTCTTTGTTCTTTGTTCTTTTGTCTTTTGTCTAAAATCTTAAAAAAATGACATTATATCCACAACTTATTATCGATGCACTAAAAAACGTGCGTTACCCGGGAACGGGACAAGACATAGTTTCTGCCGAAATGGTGGAAGACGATATCCGCATCGACGGAATGAAAGTGAGCTTTTCGCTCATCACGGAAAAACAAAACGATCCTTTTATTCGCTCGCTTGTGAAAATGGCTGAACAAGCTATCTTAACATACGTGAGTCCCGATGTAGAAATTAAAGGGAATATTTCGGTGAAATCCAAGCAGCCGCCTCGCCCTGCGTTGCCCGATTTGCTGCCCGGAGTAAAAAATATTATAGCCGTAGCATCGGGGAAAGGCGGTGTAGGCAAAAGCACAGTTTGTACAAATTTGGCTGTTGCTTTGGCAAAAAAAGGTTATAAAGTTGGGCTTTTGGATGCCGATATTTTCGGTCCGTCGGTTCCTAAAATGCTTAATGTGGAAGAAGCAAGACCCATTCTCTCAAAAAAAGATGGACGAGATTTAATTACTCCCGTTGAAAATTACGGTATTAAAATGCTTTCCATCGGCTTTTTTGTAAACAAGGAAGATGCCGTGGTTTGGCGTGGAGCAATGGCAAGCAACGCTTTGAAACAGTTGATTGGTGACGCCGATTGGGGCGAGTTGGACTACTTTCTCATAGATTTTCCGCCCGGAACAAGCGATATTCATCTTACATTGGTTCAAACTATTCCCATTACCGGAGCGGTTATCGTGAGTACGCCGCAAGAAGTGGCGCTTGCCGATGCGCGCAAAGGAATTTCCATGTTTACGAGCGATAAAGTAAATGTTCCAATACTCGGTTTGGTTGAAAACATGTCGTGGTTCACTCCCGCCGAACTGCCCGAAAACAAATATTATCTTTTCGGGAAAGACGGCTGTAAACGTTTGGCAGAACAGAACGGTTACGCGTTGTTAGGACAAATTCCTATCGTGCAAAGCATTCGCGAAGGCGGAGACGAAGGACTACCCGTTGCACTGAAAACCGACAGCATAACCGGAATGGCTTTTGCCGAACTGGCAGATAATGTGGTAGAAGCCGTAGATAAACGTAATCGGGAACTGCCTAAAACGGGAATTGTGGAGATAACAACGAAATAATCTACTTTGTCAAAGCTCGAAACTTTGACAAAGCTTTAAAGCTAATTTGAATGAAAAAATTAGTGATATTTTTATTTGTTTGTTTTGGATTATTGATATTTGCAAGTTGTGATCCGCCGAAAGGATTAATAATAAGAACCAACAATTTAACTGAAATTATTGTGTATACAAATAATAAGATCATATCAATTGAAAACCTGCAAAGAGTTATACATGTGCCTATAAATGACACTGTTAATTTTTCTTATGGAATGGGTGCTTGGCCAAAATAAGCAATCATTGATTTGTCAGTGAACATAGATTCTATCGTTTTTCAAAGTGTAGGTAAAAAAGAAAAATTGACAACACAAGCAGAAATCCAAAGCTATTTAATGAAACAACGGAAAGGATTGTTCGGAAATTTTTTAGTAATCGAATCAAAATAATTATGGGTAGAAAAACAAACAAATCAGCACTAATCTTCCTAATCTTCATCGTGATTATCGCCATCGCCTTCTTTACCAATCCCGATAAAGAAGCTCACAAAGAAGCGATAATTGAAAAAACAGACCAAATAATGGAAGAAATTATCGCCGAGAGGAACGATGCAATAAGCTCTACGGCGTGGGAATTGGCAGGCAAAAAGTTGTTATCAGAGTTTATAGATACCAATGTAACGGTGGATAACTACTATCTTTTTTCCATTCCGAAAGTAAATTGGGATGGAAATTCCTATCCCATCGGTGTGGGAGCATTCGGCAAAGTGTATATTACCAAGCATCTGAACAGAGATGTAGTTCAACCTATACTGAACGATATGGAAGACAAAGTAAAAGATTTATTACCTGATTTTTTTAAAGGAAATTTTGATATAAATTTGTATAACACTCAAAAAAACAATTAACTACAAGATATTCTTCAATTAAATAACACTCAAAAAAATAATTCCTATGGCAACACAATCTAAAAAGGACTTTCTCGTAACAGGAAAGAACAAAAAAGCGCTTTTTACATTAAAAGTTTATCGTGGCGATGGCATGGTACTTTTGGCCATGAACTGGAAGAAAGGAGAACCTCCGAAAGAGTTTGTCGGATTTTCTATTGAGTACAAAGAGCCAAACGGAGACAGATTTTACTCGGTGAAAAACAGGCTTTCGTTTCCCAATAGTGATGGGACGGTTTGTAAAGAAACAAAGTCATCACTTTTGTCTCCCATTCAGATGTTTCGTTGGGTACACTTTCCCAGAAATGCTGCAATGAAAGGAGTGTTTACTTATAAAGTTAAGCCTGTTTTTATGAACAAATATGACGAGTTAAGCTATGGCGAGCCGCAGCAAGTGGAAATCGAACTGCAGAGAGAAACCTACAAGGATTGTCTTGATGTAGCTTTTACAAGAGGTTACGTTTCATCACAAGCTTTTGTAGATAGATACGGATATGATGCAATAAAAAAGTTAATCCCTGATAATTCAAAATTAGGGTTAGATTTTAAACCTTCCAATTCAAAAGCAGAAGAAGCTTTGGCATGGATGGGATTTGATGCACGTACCGATATTTTAAAGTTATTGGATGAAGCCGTAAAAGATAATACGGCTGAAGTGAAAGTCATTGCTTATGACTTGAATCTTCCTATAATTGTGGAGAAACTCGAAAAACTTAAAAAAAGATTGAGTATTATTATCGATGATAGCCCAGAGCATATTGAGGAAGACTCATCTGAAGCCAGAGCTGCCAAAAAATTATATTCCTCTACCGGCGGAAAAGTTAAACGACAACACATGGGGAAATTACAGCACAACAAAGTTATTATCGTAAACGGCGATAAGATAAAGGCAGTGGTCTGTGGCTCTACTAATTTCACATGGAGAGGTTTTTATGTCCAATCTAACAATGCTCTGATTATGTGCGGCGAGAAAGCAATTGCTCCTTTTCTGCAAGCTTTTGAAAATTATTGGGATACAAACTCTGCAGCCAATTTCGGAAAAACTGAGTCTGCAACATGGAATGACTTGGAGTTGCCCGATATTGATGCAAAAGTTTCATTTTCGCCCCACAGCGAAAATAATGCTTTGCTGAAAGAGATAACAGCCGATATTGACACAACGGAATCGAGCCTTTTTTACTCGTTGGCATTTTTTCCACAAACTAAGGGGTCATTAAAAGAGAAAATTATGGAAATAATAGAAAGCGAGGATATTTTTGTTTATGGAATTTCGGATAAAAAAATGGGGGGCTTAGATTTGCAAAAGCCTAACGGAAACGCTTATCCAGTATATCCTGCCGAAATTAGCGGCAACCTGCCCGAACCGTTTAAATCGGAGCCGATAGGCGGGTCTGGACCAAGAATGCACCACAAGTTTATAGTTGTAGACTTCGACAAACCTACTGCACGTGTTTATTTAGGTTCTTACAACTTCTCCGCCGTAGCCGACCTTAAAAACGGAGAGAACCTTGTA
>MVZJ01000090.1 GCA_002069095.1 Bacteroidetes bacterium ADurb.BinA174
TCTTTCCATATTTTTAGCGGCATTGCTCTTGACAAAGCGCAATAAAACTCTGTCTGACAATATTCTCGCGACATGGATGACTGTAATGGCTGTTTATTTAACCAATTACTACCTGAAACATCTTGGATGTTGGGAAGAATGTCCTCATTTAGTAGGGATTACACATCCTTTTCCGTTGCTGTTTGCCCCATTATTGTATTTGTATGTGGAGTTTTCGCTACGTTCAGAGCAGCGTTGGAAATGGACAGATTGGATGCACTTTTTGCCATTTGTTGTGTTCTATTTGTTGATGATACCTTTTTTGTTTGGTGTTTCAGCCGAGGAAAAAGTATTAAGCGATAGCTTGGATTTTGATAGTGGTTATCAGGCATTTTTTATTGCATCTTTCATAGCTTTCTTTATTTCCGGTTTGCTTTATCCGTTTCTAGCATTCAAAAAAACCATAAAATATCAGCAAATGATTGACGATAATTTTGCTTACAAAGATGAAATTAGTCTTACTTGGCTCAAGTCGCTTATTATTGGTCTTTGGGCTATTTTCGTTGTGGTAATTATTGTTGTGGTTTTGAACTTGGGTTTTGATGTTCAGTTCGGTTTCAATTCTGATTTGATAGGATATATTTTGTTAGTAGTTTTTATCTCCGCTTTGGGTTTTTTAGGTATTCGTCATCAGGGCATATTTACAGAGAGAAGAAAGCATAAACACGACATTGTGGAAGTAAAAACCGAAAGCTATCAAAAATCGGGACTTAAACCTGCCGATGCCGAAGATATACACGAAAAACTGCTGCTATTGATGCAATCGGAAAAACCATTTCTGGAGCCCAAGTTATCGTTAGGACAATTAGCCGACAAGTTAGGTGTAACTTCCAACAACTTATCGCAAGTAATTAATCAGTGTGAAGAAATGAACTTTTACGACTTCATAAATGCTTATCGAGTAAAAGAGTTTATCGCACTCGCTTCTTCTCCCGAAAACAGTAACATGAATCTTTTGGGCATAGCATTCGACGCCGGATTTAATTCCAAGTCATCGTTTAACCAAGTTTTTAAAAAGAATACCGGAAAAACACCCCGAGAATATTTAACGAATAAAACCGAATAACTATTCTAACTGTATAAAAAAGGTGCAATTGGGACGGATTGCACCTTTTTTGCGTCCAATCCGTTTGTTTTGGACGATGTGTTTGCTCATTTGTCGCACTTTTGCATTAAAATTTTAAATGCAAAAAACAAGACAATATGAAACGAATATTATTTATTACAGCATTCAGCTTAGTTATATTTTTTATCGGCATTACTTCGGTGCAGGCACAATCCAATGGTCAGATAGTTAAAGGAAAGATTTTTGATGTCGATTCTCACGAGCCATTAATCGGAGCTACTATCGTGGTCGCAGGAAGCGAGCCTTTAATTGGTGCGACATCTGACACTAATGGAAACTTTGTGTTAAATAACGTGGGTTTGGGACGTCAAACTTTTACTGTCTCGTATGTAGGATATGAATCTAAAACTATTCCTCAAATCATGATTACTTCCGGAAAAGAAGTTGTGTTGGAAATTGAATTGAAACAGATGGCTGTGGGAATGGAAGAAGTGGTTGTTTATGGAAACAGTGATAAAGGTCGTCCGCAAAATTCCATGGCAAATGTAAGTGCACGCTCTTTTTCGGTAGAAGAAACTCGTCGTTACGCCGGTGGAATTGATGATCCTGCACGTTTAGTTTCGGCTTTTTCGGGAGTAACTACCGGAAGTTTACAGGACAACTCTATTATTGTTCGTGGTAACGCACCTCAGGGAGTTGCATGGCGATTGGAAGGTGTTGAAATTCCCACTCCGCACCATTTTGCAGGCGCAAATGTTACGGGAGGCGGAATGGTTACACTGTTCAGTAGTCAAATGATGGCGAATTCCGATTTTTATACCGGAGCTTTTCCTGCCGAATACGGCGATGCTTTGGCTGCTGTATTCGATATGAAGTTGCGTTCAGGAAATCCTGACAAGCGCGAACATGCCGTGCAAGTAGGCTTATTAGGAATTGACGTGGCTTCCGAAGGACCATTTTCTAAAAAATCGGATGCATCTTATCTTTTCAATTACCGATATTCTACTTTCGGATTGTTGGCAGATCTGAAAATTTTGGATACTGAACAGCTTTTCAAGTATCAAGATTTATCTTTTAAAATCAATATTCCTACCAAGCATGCCGGAGTTTTTTCGCTTTGGGGAATTGGTGGTGTTGACAGCGCTACTGAAGGAGTTGAAAAAGACTCAGATAAATGGGAAGTGGATTTCGATAGAATAACATTTACGTGGGATACAAAATTAGGAACAACGGGATTAAATCATAAGATTATTACGGGAACTAATACCTATATTCATTCTACTGCTGCTATTTCAGGTGTTCAAAATAAGATGATTACGCAATATGTAAACGATGATTTAAGTTTGCAACCCGATATGGATTTGATAAACAATTCATTTACGTTTACACTTTCATCTGTATTAAATCATAAATTCAGCGCAAAATCAACCATGCGTAGCGGTTTGGTTTACAAACGTTTAGGTTATAACCTCGATATTGCAGGCACACAAAATTACCTTCCGGGAACGTACCAAAAATTGATGAAAGAGAACGGAAATACCAATTCTTTTGATGCATTTGCTCAAATTAAACACGATTTCACAAATGCCATTTCGGCAAATATCGGTTTACACGGACAATACTTTGGTTTGAATGAAGAATTTACCGTTGAACCTCGTGCCGGATTACGATTTACGGTGCACCCTCAGCATGTAGTGAGTGTGGGTTATGGAATGCATAGTCGTCCCGAAGAACTGAAAATGTATTTTATGGAATTGAACGGCGAACGACCTAACACATCGTTGAGATTATCCAAAGCACATCATTTTGTGTTGGGATACGATTGGCGCATTTCTAAAAATTGGAGATTTAAAGCCGAAGGATATTACCAACATTTATACGATATCCCCGGGGAAGAAGGAACTTCATACTCTCTCATTAACTATAAACAAGATTATATGTTGCGTAAAAAACTACTAAACAATACTGTCGGTAGGAATTATGGTGTGGATTTGACATTGGAAAAATTCTTGAGCAACAATTATTATTTCTTGGCAACCGCTTCTTTTTTCGATGCAAAATATAAAGCAGGAGATAATGTTTGGTATAATACTCGTTATAATAAAGGTTATGTAGCAAATTTGCTTTTTGGGCGTGAACGATTCTTTAAAAATAACAAACGTGCGTTGGATTATAATATTTGATTGAATCTCACCGGAGGCGAGCGTTATTCTCCTGTGTTGGAAAAAGAGAGTATCGAACAACAAATGATTATAACGGATGAAACTCGTGCTTTTTCAATGCAACACGATCCAATTTTTTACGCCGATTTTACAATTAACTATCGTATTAATCATAAGCACTCTTCGAGTCAAATCTCCTTACAGGTTAAAAATATCTTTGCTGCTTCAACAGTAGAAAATTTCAATTACAACTTCAAAACAAACTCTGTTCAACTCTATACAAATAAGTTCGTGCTACCTGTTATTAACTATAAGATTGAGTTTTGAATTCAATCTTTTTCAAATCGTAATTTGTAAATTCCAAATCGTAAATATCAATTGTCTTAACTCTTGGCTCTAGAAAACATTGCCGCAGTAATCTATAATAATACCACGCGAAAGGATTCACGGAAGTAGGGGTATACAAAAGAGGCTGTCTCAAAAGCAAAGATAGCCTCTCGTTTTTACGAAGCAAACGGGTTTCGGGTTAGAACCAAGAGTTTCAGGTTTCGAGTTGCGGACGTGGGTTAATAATCCGTTACTGCCAAAAACCATGAGCAAAGAACAAAGAGTTTTACGTTTGGGGTCGCGGGTTGCGGATTACAAATTTTTAAAGCAGGTAAATAATATCACCTGCACAACTGTCCCCTTTTAGTAAAGGGGACGAGCGAAGCGGAGGGGTTATGTTTCATCTAATTTCTTGAAAGGAAAACAGTTCTGAATAGTTGTGGGTTGTGGGTTACGAGGGGGGGGGAGACGATGGCTTTGCCTTCATCTATTTTTCACGAAGCCGGAGGCATCGTGTCCCGAATCAATACCTCCTGTCACGCATTGTTTTAGAACTAACATTCGAAGCGGCTCTCGGTGCACTTCTTCTTATCTTGCGACTTTGCGTTGCAGACTGAATATTGGTGGAATCTGCTTTCCATAAACGTTCTTCAAAATCTTTCAACTGTTTTTCAATTTTTTCCTGTTCCACTTTCATTTCCTCGGGCGAGGAAGTGTATTGCGAAATGGCAAGGTTGCGCAGGTTGGTGGTTTTGTAAATTTCGCCGTCGTAATTGTTTTTACGGAAAAAGTCATCGACAGTTCCGGTCATCGTGTTGTTGAGGCTCGATGTCATAACGGGCATCCGCAAAGCATAGGGACGAAGTTCATCGTAGGGAATCCAGAAAAGCGGATAGCGGACCGTGTTGGCTTCGTAATCACCCTGACGGTAAATTATGGGACAAACGGCAACCGTTTTTATGCCATAATTCGATGTGCCGGTTTCAAAATAGTAAGCTTCTTTCAGGTAGTAGCCCTGCACTTCGTGGCTGGGGATATCCGCATCGTTGATAACGATTTCTCCGTTTCGGGTTTCGTAGAAAATACCAAATCTGTCGAGAAACTCGTGGAAATTGATTTTGTATTCATACGTGAAAACCTCTCTCCCATCCAAATATTCGTAAGCTGCTATTTTGTTTTCCGAGAGTAGCTTGAAAATCATCGTAAACAGGTTCATCCGTCCTTGTTCAGGCATTACCGGATAGTAAAGCGGCGCGTTCCTTTCTTTCGATAAATCAAGGTAACGATAAATCTCGCGCGTCCATTTTGCATCGTCAATATCTATGAATTGTGTGCGGTTCATTTGTGCTGCGCGCGTAGATAATTCAACCGATGTATTGTTTTGTCGTGTTTCCGTGCTTCTGCTCAGTCTTTCACGAGCCGATTCCTGTGCAAAAATGGAAAATGCTCCGCAAAATATTAATAAAACCAATATAGTTGTTGCTTTTTTCATTGTTGTTATGTTTATTTGAGACGCAAGCATGGCGTCTTTAGATTTTAAAAATCGTAAATTATCAAGAGCAAAGAGCAAAGAATAAAGAGTGCCCACTGCCAACTGTCTACAATCTAAGGGGCTAATTCCCCACCCCACACTTCAAATCGTCAATCCCAAATTTTAAATTAATTCACCCTCACCTCAATCACCGCAATTTCCCTTTTCGAACCATCGGGGCCAATTGCTTCCACACCCGAAATATAAAAATACTTTCCACGTTGCAATCGGCGTATTTGCTCCTTTTGCCTTTCCGAAAACCGGCTTCCGTCGGACACTTCGGGAATGGCGTTGCCCATCGAATCGAAAAAAATGGTACGAAAACTCGTTACCCTAAATGGGATATTCAAAATGCCGTCGTCGATAGCGGCTTTTATCCCCGGCGTTTTTACCAGCACGTTTTTTGCCAGCACACCACCTTTGAACATGGCCGGATTGCCGTTGGCATCGGTATATTCTATGTAAGGTGTGGGATCAGGTAGAGCGCGCACACGAAAACTTTTTGCCGCCAACTGCCGGGTTTGCATGCCCGTGCGTGCCGAAACGGAAATGGCGACATCTTGCCCTACTGCCGCCGGTTTGGCTACCCATAGATTTCCCTTCCGTGTAAGCGTTCCGTTGGTCATTGTGGCGAAAACGTCTTGTGGCATAATTCCCGGAACCGAAATGCTGATTTCGTTCTCAATACCCGCATACAGCACATTCATTAACGTTGGTGCGATGGAAGCCATAGGTTCAATAACCGTGTAGCTGTCCGAAAAATTTCGCCGCATTACACCGCCGTCGCCACCCGTCATTTCGATATAACCTTCCACCGGAAAACTTCCCACACCGGAACTTCTTGCCGAAAAAAGCCCTTTCGCCGAAGGGTCAAGAGATTTTCCGTTTACAAATATATTGGGCGTTTGCGTAGAATCTTCGGCCGAAAGAACGATTCGGGCATTGTACGTGCCTCCCTGGATAATAACTTTCGACTCAGGAATGACGTGAGCATTTATTTGATTTACCCTAAAATCGCTCACGTCGATACTGTTGAGTAAACTGTTCAGTGCTTCGCCTTCCGATGAGCGAATATCGTTCTGCAACTTTGTGAGAATGGTTACCGCTGCCGAAATGGGCATATTTTCAAAAAGCGACTCTTCCCAGTTTTTATTAGAATCGCTTCTTTTAGATGGAGTTGTGCTGAGATTGTTTTCGATAATTTCGCGGCGGTTGGGGTCGTGAACAAATTCCGTTACGGTTTGGCGGTAATTATCGATAGTAGTACGCAATTTACCTCCCCGCTTGTCCGGAGATGAAAGCATTACAAAGGATGCAGCATCCAAATTATCTTTGTTTTTGATGTTATTTACATCGCCTTTTTTACCGTCCGATTCCCTTACCATCCTGATTTTTAATTCTTCGATATAGTTCACCAACGAATCGCTCATTTGTTTTACCTGCACACCTTTATCGTACCACTCGCCGGCTTTCTCCCGATTTTGAAAGTTGTACCGTTCAAGTTCATCCATCACCAATTGGTTTCTCGTGTGCATATTCTCCGATGAATTGCTCAGGCTGTCGCCTACAATGTCGAAGCCGTTCAACACTTCGGCTGAAACGTTGAGCGCCAGCATCGCAATGAAAACCAAGTACATCAGGTTTATCATTTTTTGGCGAGGAGATTTGGGATTGTAGCTAATCATTCGGATTACGGGTTACGGGTTGCGGGTTGGTCATTGCCTGTATCATACGTCCGTAAATTTGGTTGAGTTCACGAATTTGCTCCGCCATTTTTTCAGTTTCCTGTTTGATAACGGAACTGTCGGGGATAGATTCGCTGTACATCAATTTAATACGGGTTAATCCGTTGTTGATTTCCGAAATGGTATCAAGTTGACCGCTAATGCTTTTGAGTTGAATTTCGTAAATGGTGTTCAATCCCGATATATTGCGGTTGAGCGCCTCCATTTGCTGAACATATCCTTGTGAATTTTGACTGATGTTCTGCGAATTGTCGATAATATACCGGTAAGATTCCTGCAACGTTTCCGAAATTCGCGTAAGTGTTTCGGTAGCTTCGGCAAACTTTTGCGCGCTGTCTGAAACCGATGCTATCTGGTCTACATGGTCGCTTTCTGAAACGCGGGCAGCAGGTTGTTGCGGTTGAGAAGCTTGTCCGGTTCCACCCAAATGAACCGGCTGCGACGCGGTTGCTCCGTGCAAAATAATTTGTGCCGGCGAACCCGAATTATCATCGGCTAACACTATCGAAGAGCCTCCCGCATATTGACTCACTTTCGGCGGTCGATCTAATCCGTACAAAACAAATACCACACACTCTATCGCCATGCCCGTTCCGAAAATAATATTTCCCCAAATGCCCCATAAGTGCAACACTTTTACCATTGCACCGAAAATGACGATAGCCGCGCCAAAACTGTAGGCGTATTGCAGGAACCGCTGCCCGTTGTCGGTCTGGAGACAGCTCTCTATTTTTCTGATTATTTTGTTCATTGCGTATTTTTGTTCAACCCTTTCAAGGCTGTCGTTTGTTCTCTTTTCTTTTCCGTGAGTTTTACTCACGGTTATTTTAATTTACTCACTTCGTGAGATATTCTTCGTTTTTTATTTTCCTCAATTTTTTACTTTTTCGAAACAAGAATGTTATTGTACTTGTAATATCTATAACTTTCATTTACAGTTGTTTCTATTTCCTTTGCGAAAATAGTTTCCCAAAATGTTCCGAAGGAACTAAATTACAATAACCATGAATTATTTTCCTCCCAACTGCGTCCTCACGCACCTGAATCCGATATACGACCGTCCCCGGTTTTGATACTCCGAGTCGCGCATATCGGATCGGATAAAGGTAGAAATGTCTTTCCATGAACCGCCCTTCACCACTTTTTTCTTCAGCGAATACGGGTCTTCCGCAGCGGCATTGTACCGGTATTCGGGATTCATATCGCTCATCATTTGGTTCCCCGATTCGGTATATGCCGTTGATGTCCATTCCGCTACATTCCCGGCCATGTCGTATAGTCCGAAGCTGTTTGGCTGATAGCTTTTTGTTTTAGCAGGAATCAAATTGCGGTCGGCAGCATACGCACCTTCACCCGGCTTGAAGTTAGCCAGATAGCAATTGTCATCAGCTTGTGTGGAATTCGACTCCCAGGGATATTTGTTTTCGGTTCTTCCAC
>MVZJ01000091.1 GCA_002069095.1 Bacteroidetes bacterium ADurb.BinA174
GTAATGATAAAGTCAAGGAGATACAATACAAATTAAATAGAAGACCAAGAAAAAAATTGAAATATAAAACACCAGCTCAATTATTTTTTGCATCTTTGGAAAAGAAAATTGCATTTGTGAGTTGAATCTACAGTGGCTCTCAATAATAGTTTGGTCTTTTTCATTTCGTGAATTTTTTTAAATAAAACTTTATAGTGTCAGAGTGCAAAAGTAGTCATTTATACTGAAACTGGGTTGTGTAAATTAAAAATTTCACATCTTTTATTATCTCCTACAAACATCCTTAAACGAACACCACTCGCAATTCTTTTCGTTTTTTGTTTGTGTGAATGAAATGTTTTCATCAAAAACTTCTTGTAGAACGACATTAAATTTTTCGGTAAATTCAGAAAAATAAGCGGAAATGTCGCTAATGGGTTGTTCCAAAAAAGTTATTACAGGATTGTGCTCCGTAAAAATTTTTCGCAAGTAATAAATCGCCGGTGAGATGGTGAAATTTTGTAGCCCGATGATGCTCTCCTCTCCTTGGGAGAGAGGTTTATAAAATAGTGCGTAAATAAAAACTTGCAATATTTGATACGGACGATTGTCTTTTGAACTATCGAAAAGCTGTTCGATATTTTTGAAATTCAACTCTCCTTTGCCCGATTTGTAGTCAATAATTCGCACTTTGTCATCTACTTTATCAATTCGGTCGATACTTCCCTTTATGTTGACCGACAAATCATCAGAAACCCGATAAACCGATTTGAAACGATATTCGGAATCGATATATTCAAACGGTGTAAACTGTGCGTCAAACTTTAAGGTTTGTTTAACGTAATCGCGCAAAATCTCCCCGATAAGATAATGATGACCCGTGAGTTGACTCCGTTTTCCTTTTTGTTTGAAATAATGCTCGGCAAAGGCTTGTTCAATTAATTCGGTCAGATATATACTGTTTTCGGCAATAGATTTCAACGTATCGGGAAGTACCGGTTGGGCTTTATAACGGTCGTAAATTTCCTGCATTATGGCATGATAAATAGTGCCGAAAACATCGGATTCTACCGATTCCTGCACCTCTTTTTCTTCAGATAATCCTTCTACAGCCGAAAAATAAAACTGCAACGGACAATTGATATAACTGTTGATAAGAGATGCCGATAAATAAGCATCTCCCCCGGTGCGAAACTTTTGTAGCTTGCGCATCACTTCCGGTGTTTTTTGCACCGAAACCGGCTGGATTTCCGGCGCGGAAATATCGTACGATACCACATTCTCTTCGATATGAAAGTAGTTGTTGTACAAATATTTCAATTGATAAAAATAACGGCTCACTTCACCCGTCTGCATCTCTTCGGTGCGTGTGTCGTAAAGCATGAACACGCGTTTGGCGCGGCTGATCATCCGGTAAAAATGATAGGCATACGTGCTGTCCTGATGTTCGTAAGTAGGTAGTTCAAAACCTTTGCGAAGCGTGTAAGGGATAAAGGAATTAGTGGGATTTTTAAGTGGAAAAACGCCTTCGTTCATCGAGAGGATGATGAGGTTTTCGAAATCGATTACGCGCGTTTCCAGCACTCCCATAATTTGCAAACCCGACAGCGGTTCACCCGAAAACGACACGCTGATGCTTTGTGCCAACCGTCTCAATAACCGAAAATAGGTGTCTATCGACATATTTTTTGCCGATGATAACGTTTCCTGCAAACGTGTTATTGATTTGTAGTATTGAACGATAAATTCCCGTTCAAGGTCAATAGAACGTGTGTCGTTCACAGATTCTTCGTCCGTATTTTTTTCGACGGTTAAATGCTTGTAAACTTCCGATAAAATGGATTTCAGGTATTCCCCGATTTGTGTCCAATCCGATACGGGTGAAAAAACAAGATTTAGAAACGGGTGCACGGCAAGTTCCGAAACCGTGAGTACAACTCGATTATACTGCTGTATGTAAACCTTTAAGTTGTCGGCTTCGGTTTTTGCAACCATCGTTACTAACGGATGATTCAAAACCGACAGCACAAACCGGAAATAAAATGCCGTTTCGCCGTCTGTTTCCCGCACGTTGTGATGCAGCAACGCGATGTTTTCTATCAAACTCGCCACGGATGAATGTTGCAGCGAATATCCCATCGTTACGTTTATTTTCTCTATTTCCTGCGGAATGGAATACAAAACGGGCAACAACAGGTTTTCGTCGGGAAGGACGATAGCGGTATTTAGTCCGGCATTGGGTTCCGATATATTTTTATTGTTAAGCAATTGTGTGAGTAGTTGGTTCACTATTTTCGCCTGTCCTACGGCCGAAGGAATTCCGATAAGTTTTATTTGAGGCCTCTCCGAATCCGGAACTTCGGATTTGAGTTCTAATTTTGATGGAAAACGTATTAAATTTTCCTGCACCCATAGCGATGCTCGGTTTTTCTTGTCACGAACCAGTGGCGAGTCGTAATCCCAGTAAAAATCGGCAACACCCCTGTTTTTCAAATATTTCATCAATAAGATTTCGGTAGGTGTAAGCGCATTCAGTCCAACAAAAACGATATCGGAAAACGGTAGTTCTATGTCCTCTTTTTGTTTTGCCCGCTCAGCCACTTCGCGAAACAACATTCCTTCGTAGGCGTAGCCTTTTTCGTGCAGCGCATCGCGAAAAGCAGTGTATAACTCGAACAAAATCTGCCACGTTTCTAAAAATTCACGTTTAGTTTCGTTATCTTCGTAAGGTACAAAATTATTCCAAAATTGGCGGATGGCTTTAATTTGTTCTTCGGTAAGGTAAGATTTATCATCTTCCATCGATTTTAGGTTGTGGATGTTGCGAAACAATTGTTTGGCATCTACCAAATGCTTATCCACATCATTAAAATCGTTGAGCAGCATTTCACCCCAATACACAAAATCATCAAACAACTCATCCGATTTCCCGATTTCTATATATCGCTCGTAAAGCATTACCAGCATCTCAATTTTATCGGCTAATCGATAGGGCGACAACATCGCAAACAGTTCCTGAATGGTAAGGATTGCAGGAGAAAAAATAGGTTTTCCCGCTATTTCGGCTAAATATTTCTGAAAGAAAACACCCGCACGTTTGTTGGGAAAAACAAACGTCTGTTTATACAGTTCGTTTCCGAATTCGGCGTAAAACAATCGGGCTATTCGGTGGAGAAATGGGAGCATCGAATTATAAGAGTTTTCTGACTTTTGAGTATAGAAGTGTGAGATTTTTTTCGGAAATTCTAAAAGCAGTGCCGTGATTTCTTACTCCACCAAATGATTTAAGATGCATTCTCAAGTCTATTAATAATTCGTTTTTTTCAAATGCATCAAGAAATCTTTCAGGAGTCGGATTTTCAAGTAAATAGGCTTCGTTAAAGTGAAAATATTCAATATTTTCTTCAAATTTATTATCGGCTAAAACTAATAGAAGACGATCTAACTTAGTCATAAATTTTCCGGCAATGACATAGGTACTCCATATTGCAATATCGTCCTTTTCAGCTATATTTCGAAGAATAACAAGATTTCGTTCTTTATCTAATGTTAGATAAAACCCTTGAGAATTAGGCGATTTATTACTAACTGTATTATATAAAGCTTGCCTCCCATTTTCATCTGTATATCCGTATTTATTAATAAGGTCTTTTTGTTTTACTTGCCATACAGCACGATTAAATGTAAAAAGAGTGATCAATGAGTTAGCATTTCGTCTGGTTGCTTTTATTTCAACTCGCCCTCCAATATCGGGTATAGCAACGTTTGTTTCGTTTATCCCAAGTTGATTTTCAAACAAATGCCCAATGCCAGTAGGGCCTCTTCTTGTTGTCTTAATAAAACCTGTCGTTTTTATTTCTTCTAATTTCTTGACAAGTACTTTTAATTGCATATTAGTTTTTTTGACAAATTACAATATATTCATTTTTCATGGTTGAAGCAGTTTTACCAATTTCGTTGGTAGGACTATTTTTTAATGGCATTCTTTTATTGGGAATATTTCTTATAATTGTTTCTATGTGAGAAAAATTATTTTCTTTAAAGAGTTCGGAGGTAATTTTGTCTGTTGGTATTTTTACCCCTTTAACCGTTCTGTTTCCAACAACATAGCAAGCTAATCCTCCTTTTTTTATAGTTGATGCTACGTTTTTGATAGACATTTCGTAATCTTCATAAAAAGATATAACATCTTTCACTCTTGAGTTATCTTCTTTGTTGATTTTGGATATTGTATCATTTAGAATATCACTTCGGAAGCATTCAACTCTTGTTGTTTTCTTTCCTCCCATCAACTTATTATCAACTTGATTAGCATTTATATAACCAAGCCATTCGCTAGAAAGGCGAGAATATTGTCCATATGCAACAGTTGTTCGACTATCTCCATAAGGTGGCGACGTTAATACAATATCTACAGAGTTTTTAGGCAAAATATTTTCAGGAATTCCTTCAACTGTATTGAAAGCATGAATAGATGTGGTATATTCATTTCTACAAGATTTATCAAAATCCATCAATCCTTGTTTATTTCTTGACAATTTTGTGATCATGATTCCATAAACATCAGGTTCAGTCATTGAATCGAAGTCTTTTCTTCGAACTAGTTTGAATTCTCGTTGTTTTTGAAAAGAAACGTCCCTGACAGTTTCTGAAAAAGCGACTTTGAAAAAGTTTTTAATAGATGTATTGTTAATCTTGTCGATATAAGCTTTTAATGTTCCCAATTTTTGCTGAACCGATTTCGAAAACCAAAAATCAATATTTTTGACTTCAGGAATTATTATGGATCGTGTGTTTTCTGATTGAAAACTTACTGAAAAGAAATAGTTTATAAAGTCGTGTAAAAATAAGTCTAATACTTGAATATCAATTTTTGTTGTTTTTGTTATGGCGATTAATCTTGCTAATGGATTTAAATCCGTTCCAACTGCATTTATCCCTTTAAGATTTGCCTCTACGAGGGAAGTCCCGGTACCACAATATGGATCAAAAAGAGTTTTGGCATTTGTTCCATATTTATCAAGAATTCTTCTAGCTACTTGCGGTATCATCATAGCGGGATAAGCATGAAAACAATGTGTGTACTCTTTTGTGTTCGCCTTCCTAAAATCCCAGCTTTCATCAATAACATTATCGCTGTGATCATGAAATAATATGTTTGGTTGATTCTTCAAATTAACACAATAATTTACAGATGATATCTACAAAGATAAACAAAATTAATTGTTTGAAAGTAAATATTATCTATTCATAAGAGACAATTTTTGTTATGAATGAGAGAATAAACCCCACCACCAACAAACCACCACTCACCACAAAAGCATACAGTCCCGCTTTATCGGCATAATTATCTTTCATAAAAGCCACGATTTGCGGTCCGATAATGCCGCCAACTCCCCAGGCGGTGAGCAGTGCACCATAGAGCGACGACATCAGCTTATCGCCATACATATCTTTTGTGAGCGAAGGCAACACACCAAATCCGCCACCGTAACATAATAAAACGATGCAAACGAATATCGAAAAAACAATAGGATTACCCACAAAAATAAGCAAAACAAAAATCAGTGCTTGCAACGCCAACAGAATACGGAACGTTTGCATTTGTCCGATTTTATCGGAAACGGTTCCCCAGGCAAATCGTCCCAATCCGTTGAAAATAGAACTGATAGCGATAAGCGTTGCTCCCGCCATAGCCAACGAAGCAACTACATTTGCATCGGAGAAATTGGTATCAACGGGCATTTGTCGTTTCAATAAATCTTGTAAAAGCGGCGATTGAAACGAAATAAAAATCATTCCAGCAACAATATTTATCATAAAAATTAGCCAGACAGTTATAAACGGTTTTGTTTTAATATATTTGGCAATGGATATTTTTTCTTGTTTGGTTTCTTGTTGCTTCTTTACTTTGGGAAGTTGTAGAAACGATGCCAGTACCGGGATTAAAACCACCATCACTGCACCCACATAATAAAACGTTGTGCTTAAATTTCCACCCGATATTTTTAAAAACACCGGCGCCAAAAATTTTGACATAACCAATGCGCCAAACCCAAAACCCATCACCACCATTCCGGTTGCCAATCCCTGTTTTTGCGTAAACCACGCCGAAACCGTGGCTACAGGCGTAACGTAAGCCAATCCCAATCCCATTCCGCCGATAATTCCAAAACCTAAATACAGCAAAAACAGGGATTGATTGGCAAGTGCGAAACCCGAAATAAGATATCCCAACGCATACAGCGCTCCACCAATCATCGCTAATTTTCGCGGGCCATAAACGGACATTTTATTCCCTGCCCAAGCCGCTGTAATACCCAGCATGAAAATGGACAAACTAAATGCCCAAGCCGTTTGCGTGTTGTTCCAACCTGTGAATTCGGTGATGGGAGTTTGAAAAAAACTCCATGCGTAAACCGTTCCCAACAGCAAGTGAGTAAATGTTCCGGTAATTGCAATAAACCATTTTTTCATAACTTTTTCAAATAGTAAAAATCAAGAACCAAGATATAAGATAATGTTGTCGTACCATCAAAATGACAGTTGTTGCACAAATATACCCAAGATTTTCTGATTTTTTATTAATCTGCTAAAAAATCAGAATAGTTTAAGGGTCAAAACGTCGAATTTCTGTTAGTCTTGGTTCTTTGGTTCTGTTCAATCAAAAAAGCCGTAAGGCTAAATTCCTTACGGCTCTTCTACGGTTTTCAAAATAGTATTTAACGATATATCTTTACAAAACGCCTTGGGCCATCATGGCATCGGCTACTTTCATGAAGCCGGCAATGTTTGCGCCTTTTACGTAATTGATGTAGTCTTTTTCTTTTCCGTGAGCTACGCATTGGTCATGGATATCGCCCATGATTTGGTGTAACCATTTGTCCACTTCCTCGTTTGTCCACGAAATGTGCATCGCGTTTTGCGTCATTTCCAAACCTGAACAAGCCACACCGCCTGCGTTAACTGCTTTTCCGGGAGCGAATAACATTTTGTTTTCTACAAAGAAATCAACCGCTTCTGCCGTACAACCCATATTGGAAACTTCCGCTACGAGCGTTACACCATTCTCTTTTAAGCGTTTCGCATCTTCCAAGTTCAATTCGTTCTGAATGGCACAAGGCAACGCGATATCCACTTTGCATTCCCACGGTTTTTTGCCGGGGAAAAATTTAGCGTTCGGATATTCTTCTACATAAGGTGCAACCACATCGTTGCCCGAATTGCGAAGCTCTAGCATTAAATTGAATTTCTCGGGTGTATTTATTCCATCTTCGTCGTAAACATATCCATCCGGGCCGGAAATGGCAACCACTTTCGCTCCCAATTCGGTAGCTTTCATCGTTGCACCCCAAGCAACGTTTCCGAAACCGGAAACAGCAACTGTTTTCCCTTTTAAATCGATATTGTGTGTTTCGCACATTTGATTTACAAAATAAAGTGCACCATAACCGGTAGCTTCGGGACGAAGGCGTGAACCACCGAAAGAACGCCCTTTTCCGGTAAATGTGCCCGTATGTTCGCGAGCCAATTTCTTATACATTCCGTACATGTAGCCCACTTCACGACCTCCCACACCAATGTCGCCTGCGGGTACATCGGTATCGGGGCCTAAATCGCGCCAAAGTTCGGTAACGAACGCTTGACAAAAACGCATAATCTCAGCATCGGAACGACCTTTTGGTGAGAAGTCCGAACCGCCTTTCCCACCACCCATCGGCAATGTGGTTAGCGCGTTTTTAAAGGTTTGTTCAAATCCTAAGAATTTCAAGGAAGATAATGTTACTGACGGATGGAAGCGGATACCGCCTTTATACGGCCCAATGGCTCCGTTAAACTGAACACGATAACCGATGTTCACATGAACTTTGCCGTTATCGTCAACCCATGGTACTCTGAAAGTGAAAACCCGGTCGGGTTCAACAATTCTTTCTACGATTCCTGCTTTTTCAAATTCGGGATGTTGGTTGTAAACTTCTTCAATGGAGGTTAAAACTTCTTTTACTGCCTGAAGAAACTCGGCTTCGCCGGGATGCTTAGCCTCAAGTTGTGTCATTATGTCATTTACTTTCATAATATAAAGAGTGTTTTATAGTAATTCGCTTGACAAAGGTAAGTAATTAATTGAAACTTTATCACTTTTTTCAGAAAAAAATGTGGAAAAATTGTGAAAATACGTAAGTTTTTAAGTGTATTTTTCCTGCTTCCCGCATTGAGACACCCTAATAATTCTCTTCAACAATTTTGTACAGTTCAGCCTGCTGTTTATCCATCTTCAGCAGCTATCTCACGTTGCGGCGCATACGACTACGGGCGAAAA
>MVZJ01000092.1 GCA_002069095.1 Bacteroidetes bacterium ADurb.BinA174
TGTTTTCGGTTCTTCCACTTCGGGCGGCCATTTCCCATTCGGCTTCGGTGGGAAGGCGGTATTTTTCAACTTTCACATCCCGGCGTTGCAGCCCCCTGCGAAGAAACATGGTACGCCATTCGCAGAATGCGGTTGCAGCTTCCCAAGAAACGCCTACCACGGGATGATGTGCGTAAGCGGGATGCGAAAAATAGTTGCGCATGTACGGTTCGTTATTGGCGTTATGAAAATCATTCACCCAGCAGGTAGTGTCGGGGTAAATGTTGACAATGCGGGTGTGAACAAAATCGTACAAACTGCTTAGCGGGCGGGTGATGGTTTCGTTCACGATTCGCCCCTGCTCGTCGATATATGCCGTATCTTTCGATATCATTACCACTTCATCGGGATTTACGGTAATATCGGTGTTTAAAATTCTTTCCTGCGGATTGAGTCTGTGTTGGCGTTTTGCTGCTTCGGCAGCATCGAACCATTCGTAACGAAAATTCATTTGGCGGGCATCTAACATTTTCTTCTTGGTAATCGGATGCGTTATGTACACGCTGTTTATTGCTGCTTCTTCCTCCTCCGTATTTCTTGTCCAGGGAATGGGTACACTCCAGTCGAGATGCGGCTCCACGGGGTCGCCGTATTCGTCTTCAATAATTTTGTAGAAATCGTCACCTACATAAGCAGGATCTGCCAGCCGTTCGCGAATGATGGAATCACGTACCCAGAAAACAAATTGCTTGTACTGCGAGTTGGTAATTTCGGCTTCGTCCATCCAGAAATTATCCACCGAAACGCCTCTGGTAGGGATGCTCATCCCCCACAACGAATCTATTTCGCCGGGGCCCATTTGGTACGAGCCTCGGGTGACAAGAACCATATTGTAGGGCGTGGGCTCACTCCACACTTTCCCCACGGGAACACCCGTCAGTTCGCCTCCAATGCTGCTTCCGATACCTCGACGGGCGCAAGCGACAATTACAGTTAATAACAATAAAAAAATAGTTATTCTTTTCATTTTTTATTTTGTTTGCTTGTATCATTTTAGGACTTTAAGGTTGAATAACGACCTCAAAGTTGTGTAAGGCTATGAATATTTACATACGTTTAATACTCCGTATCTCGCAACCCGAACCTCGCACCTCACAACAACCGTATGCTTTTATAAGGCATCGGTTCTTTCTTGAACAAATCAATCGGAAAGCAGTATCTCACACTTATTTCGTGGTTTCCGCCGCTCTCCTTCCCTATTCCCGATGTGTGCAAATCGTAAGCATACCCGATTTCCATATCGCCGATGTTTACTCCGGCGAAAAATGAATACCCGTTGTTTCCGTTCCACGACGCACCGGCAGAATATTTCTTATTGTAAACTACTCGTAACACGGTTTGTAAATGTGTGTCCGACAAGCCGGTTTGTGCAAAAAACATCGGTTGTATTTCTAACGGATGAAACAGCGTAATATTGCATCCGGCCATAAAATTATACGAAAGGGAGATTTTTGAAAAAGTAGAATCGTTTGCCACGTTTGTTGAAACATTGGATATTGGCATAGAGTAAAACGATGGCCGGTTAATGTTCATGGCTGCCGCGCTGATGTATAAATTCTTCGTCATCCACAAAATTCCGGCGTTCAGATTGAATGTTTTCTTATCAACCGGATTGGATCTTATCGTTTTTTTGTTGTTTTTCGTTGAATCGGCTGTTAGATGTATGGAAGCAGCATCGAAATTGAGTTCGTACATTCCGACCTGAATGCCAAAGCTGAGCATTCCCTTTCCGATTTTGTGCTTGAAGGTATATTGTGCGGCGAAAAGTGAGTTTCGTTCGTTGCCAATTGAGTTATTGTATGTGAGAATTCCAATGCCGTGTCGCATTCCGAAAAACTCAACCGGCATGTCGGCTGAAAGAAAGATGTGTTTGGGAGCATTTTCGATGCCTATCCATTGGTATTTATACAGTCCCGAAACCTGAATTTTATCGGTTCCCCCCGCAAAAGACGGATTATAATAATTCCTTACCGTCCAGAACTGACTGAACGCAGCTTCCCATTGCGCTTGCAATTGTATTGCCAAGAGCAATAAAGCTATCAAAAAAAGAATCCGCCGCTTTTCCATTGAAAATATAACGGAAAAGCGACGAAGAAATTGTGTAAAAAGGAATTACTTCACACCACTTTCACTAAATAACTTTTCGATTTCTTCGGTTTGTGACGGACGGGGAGCATCTGATTCCACAATTTTCCCTTCCGGATCGATAAAGATAAATCGCGGAATAGAATTTACGGCATAATCTTTTGCAAAAGAAGAGTTCCAATCGGCTTCGCCAAAAAGTTGTATCCAATCAATTTCTTCTTCTTTAACCATTTTGCGCCAGGTTTCTTTGTCACTTTCAGCATCAATGGAGATGCTTACAAAAGTAATATTCTTGCCTTTATATTTATTGACCAATTCTTTAAACGGGGGGATTTCTGCCCGGCACGGCCCGCACCAAGTCGCCCATACATCAATATATACAAATTTTCCTCTGAGGTCTGTCAACGATGTTGTTCCACCATCGTAGTTTTCATAATTCACAAAAACGGGTGAATCCGCACCTTTAACTAAAACACGGAGTTTTCCCATACGGGACGTGACTTTTTCCTTAAATTCTTCATCCGAAGTAGATTCCATAATCGATTTGTACAATGCTTCGTTATCTGCATCACCCGAACTGAGTAAATAGGAGATTTCTTTGGCAATTCCTTCGCGAATATTACCGATAGGCATTTCGTTCAAGCCATCGCTTATCGATTTGACAAAAGAGATTTTGTTTTTCGATTCTTGAACTTGCTTAGACATTTTGGCAAAAAAGACGTTTTGTATTAGACTCCTGTAGTTTTTATTTTTTTTATACTCTTCTTCATCGTTTAAAGGAATATTCTCGTAAGGGTCGGGAAAATCGGCAGATACTTTAAACGTGTTGTCCTTTACGGCATACCCGTGCGATCTTTCGTAGTTTGCCAACATATTTGCTTTGCCGTATTGAAGATTTTTCTTTTCTCCTTCGGCGAACGACTTAGGTAGCTTTTGCAGTTTTCCTTCTAAATCAGCATAAAAAGACGATATTTTTTCAATAAATTGTTCCTCATCCAATCCGTACAATTCCTGAAAATTACCGGTAACTTTTTCATTTGCCAGAAACTTTTGAGCCAGATAGTTATTCGCTTCAGCGCCTTCTCCGGCATAAACAAGAGTTTCGTCAAACTCTTTGGTGTCGAGTATCATGGTAAGGTTGTAACCGTTTTTCAGGTACAACGTTGTACTTTCTTTTCCGTCGCTAAGCGTGTAGTAGCCATCTACGTTAAAGATGGTGTCGGAAAATGTGCCATCTTCGTTCACGGCAATTTCCCGTTGAACTTTCCCCGAGTCATTCAAAATGTTTAGTTTTTCACTATTCGGTTCGGTGATTTTTCCGGATAACAGCGCATAATTTGTTTTCCCGGTTTGCGTGCAGCCAATTAATAATGCTGCAAAGAATGATAGAATAAGTACTTTTTTCATTTTTATAAAAATTATTGGGTGTAAAAAAGGTTACATGAGTTTAAAAATGGCTTATCAGGCACAAAACTAATAAAACTTTGCATATCATTTCAATGAAATTACATTTTTTCAGTTGTTCACGCCATTGCCATTATCGGGGCATACAATTTTTTTTGTTTCTTTCCACAACCACTCTTTAAGCTGATGCTGATTGTATTTTTGAGGGATTGGTTCACTTTTATTTCCATAAAACAAGTATCCGGTTTGATAGGAAAGTTGTGCATTAACAAGCGGAATAGCTCCTTTTTTTGGAGATTTGATTAATGGACGAAAGAGAATATCGGCCAATGGATCGAACCAGCGATGCATGGTAATCATGTTGCTATCGACAATTCCCGGATCGGCAGCATTAACAAACAGTTTTCCTTTTGTTTGTTCTGCAAGCGATGATGTAAAAAGCATCAGGGCTGCTTTCGATTGGGAATAACTGCTGAACTGCGAAAACTTTTGGTGCGAAAATTCGAAAAACTGTTTGTTGATTTTTCGTGGGGAGGACATTATCGAAGTTACGTTTACAATAGTTGAGTTTTCTTCTAATAGCGGTAAAAGCTGTTGGGTGAGCAGAAAAATTCCAATGTAATTTACTCCGACCGTATTTTCAAATCCTTCGGCTGTTTTGGAAAAATGACGATTTATGGTGCCCGCATTGTTCATTAACCCGTTTAACCGGATATTTTTTCGGGAAATACTTTCAGAAAACCGACGGACAGAAGCTAACGAAGCTAAATCCAGTTCTTCGAGTGAAACAAACTCTTCCTTTCCTTGTATTTCTTTCAGGATATCACTTAAAACGGCTTCCCCTTTTTGTAAATTCCGGCAAGCCATTATGACCGAAAAATCTTTTTTCAAAAGACTTTTTACAATTTCTGAACCGATGCTTCCGCTGGCGCCTGTTACAATTATCGTTTTATTATTCATCAATCAGTAAATAAAAGGGATGATGCATTTCAATGTTGAATTTTTTATCTGGTCGGGATAATCTCTTTTGTATTGTTTGTGGATTTTGGCGGCACGAGGAGCCAGATTGGCGAAAGTCCATACCGCGAAAACCGCTCCCGCCCACGACCAAGTGAGTACGGCAAACCCAATCCATTCCACCAGTTCACCAAAATAATTAGCAGAAGTTACGTACTTAAACATCCCTTTTTGGGGCAAATGGTATGTTTCGTTGCCGTTTTTCCGCAAATTTCGGATGATGTTGTCCGATTGTTGATTGATAATCATTCCCATAAAGAAAACGAGTGTCCCGATAACAAACTGTGGAGACCAAAGCCACGAAAGTGTGTAATAATCCGATGACGAAACGTAAAATATCCAACCGCCTTGCATCACGGCATTAAGCAGGTTAAAAACTACTCCTATCGCTACCACCGAAATTGCCATTGAACTTTTGCCCCGCAAGCGAAACGGAAAAATAAACGAACGCTGAAAATAATGAATTTGAAAAAAAAGGAGAAAAACTAACCTCGGAATATCAGCCACACGATTAGAAACCAACCAAAGCACCAACATCATCACAAAAACAGGCGCTTCCATCACTATCCAACCTAATTTATTGTTTATCGATGGTCCCCATTTTTTATTGTAAAACCGCCCGTAGCCCGCATCAACAAAATGCAAAGCAATAAAAACTATGACAGCCAAAACAGTCATAATCAAGAGAAGTATATTAAAGGAATATTGCATTTTTTATTTGTTATACGGAACACGAATTTGAATTCTTCGATTTTCAATTTACAAATTTACACTTTGCTTTCCTATTTGTGTTAATTTGCGTCCCGATATTTATCGGGATTTGTGAAATTTGTGTTCAATTATCTATAAACAGTTTCTATTGTAAATCTTTTGGCTTTACCCGCATCACTTTCAATGCCTTTAAAAGAAACTTCGGTAATGCTTTTTCGGGATTCCGATTTTTGAGATTGATTGCCAAGCCGAGTTTTTTCACAATCGGAACTTTATGCGTTTCCACAAACTCTATCAACGTACCGTCAGGGTCTTCAATGTAGGCGAATTGTCCGGCAGCATCGCCCATATCGAAGGAGTCTCCGTCTTTAAATTTTTGAGTAGTATCTACGGTAAACGGATGCCCTTTTGCTGCGCAGTATTTGCCCAAAGCGTCCATATTTCGGATGTCGAAGCAGACTTGAATAAATCCGGGGTCGCCCCAGAAACGTCCTTCGTAAAGTTTTTTCGGTGTGCGTTCAAGTGCCTGTACCAGTTCTATAGACGACGAACCAAATAATTCGCTAAAAGCTCCTTTTCGGGGTTGGGAGTGGGTAAGCAAACGACGACGGAATTTTTGTCCGCCCGACGGAAGTCCGTCGAAATCTTCAAAAACGCCCGTTTCATCTGCAACAACTTTATCGTAACCTAAAATATCGCCGTAAACCGTCATCGCTTTTTCGATATCGGTTACACCGATGGTAGCACCTGCAACACCGCTTGTCAGTTGTTTTTCATCTTTGAAAATATAATCGTCGTGAACGATTTGAAACAAGTTTCCATACGGGTCTTTTACGTAGAAGGTTTGCTTCCCGTCTAAGTTTTTAGACAGTTTAGTAACGATGTTCACTTTCGGATTTCGTGAAAATTGCTCGAACGTTTTCGCCACATCCCGACTTTTGATTTTGCATACCAATGTGCCTAAGTCGCCCATATTCAGTTCAAAATCCATTTTTTTTGGTTTCCGTTCGGCATACTGCCATACTTCAAAACCGCCTCCGCCTTGCAAATTAAAGGCGATGCATGCGTGTCGTCGTTGAGGCACTCCTCCGGTGTACGGAAGCATAAGTTCCGCCACTTTGTTGTCTTCCAAAATTCGGATGTCCACATTAAACACTTCGATGTAATACCTCCACGCTTCGTAAAGGTTCTCTACACCGATTCCTACTTGTTGTATCCCTGAGATGATATACATAGTTCTGAGTTTTGAGTTCCGAGTTTAGAGTTGTGAGATTATTCTTTCACTCCAAATTTACCCGGATTGTTGTACATATATTTTAGTAGTTTAGTAATTTCTTCATTAAGTGAATATGCTTCAAGATATTGTTCGTCGGAAAGATAATTATGGTGTTTTGCAAAATCCAACCAAACTAACGTTTCGCTATTTTCGCCCATACAATCTGTGATTTTTAGGCGAAAATGCTTTAAATAGTCCCTTTTTCAATAAGCTTCGGCTAAATTTCCACAAACTGAACGTGTTGTTCTTCTTATTTGGTCTGTTAATGAGTACTGCTCTTCTATTGGAAATGTTAATGTCAGGTCAAACACTTTGCAACCTTGTTCAAATGCTTTTTTATAAGCTATTAAATCTCTGAAATCCTTATATTTTTCGTCCATTTTTCATTCTCCTCCAAAAATTTATGACTTCATACTCAGAGCTCCATACTCCTTACTCCTAACTATTCCTACGTTGCTTTTACTTTTCTCACAAGTGTTCTCGACAGACCGGGTAAAAACCGTTTGATATATACCATTAGCAGTTCCTTGCCACCAACGAGCACTTCCGGTTTTTGTTTGCGGATAGCTTTTACTATTTTTTTTGCTGCTTTTTCTGCCGAAATACCTCCCGCTTGTCCGTCGTCCATTTGAGCATGTTTGGTTCCGTCGGCTTCTAAAGCGTTGTAAGAGATGTTGGTTTTTACTCGTCCCGGGCAAACCATTACTACCCTGATGTTGTCGTTGTAATATTCGGCGTGAACGGTTTCAAAAAATCCGTAGAGCGCGAATTTCGATGAAGCGTAAGCTGAGCGGAGCGGAAAGCCGAATCTTCCTGAAATACTTGTTGTTACGGCAATGGTTCCACCTCCGTTTGCAATCATTTTAGGGAGTAGTCGTTTAGCGATTTTCACGGGCGCGAAAAAATTCACATCCATTATTTTTTTATCCACTGAAAAATCGGTGTCAATTGTTTTTGCACGTTGACTGATACCCGCATTGAGAAACAGCACGTCTATTTTTCCAAAGAACGAAAGGGCTTTATCGGCAACAGCATCCAATTTGTCAATTTCGGAAAGGTCGCAAGGCAAAATTTCGCACTTTTCTGCTCCCAATTCCATGCATTTATCTCGTACCTTTTCCAATTGTTTTTCACGAGTTGCCGTTAGAATCAATTTTGCTCCTTCGGTAGCGAATAAATAGGCGCACGCCTCACCGATACCCGACGAAGCGCCTGTAATCCAAATACTCCCCCATTTATTTGAGGGGGAGTATTGTGTGCGTTTATCAGAATAATCTGTTGTCATAGAATTTATGTTCACTATAAAACAATTTCCTGTGTGGGAGTTTAGGGCGTTACTTCATTCCAAAGTTGCTCCCTGAAATTATCTATTTTATGTGGTTTACACTGTTCTACGTTGCTGACTTTTCGGGTGGTGTAAATCATCTGTTCTAAGAAAAGGGGAGCCCTGTTAGGACCTTCGCCAATGTTTAACAGAACAGTTTCACCGTCTTTGATAAGACCTTTTTGCAAAGCGATAAAGA
>MVZJ01000093.1 GCA_002069095.1 Bacteroidetes bacterium ADurb.BinA174
AAATACGGAATCTTTTCGGGATTCCGTATTTTGTACAACAATATTTTCTTCTGAAAACTGCCGATTATTCGGGTATCACTAAGACTTGACCCGGATAAATTTTATCGGGATCGGACAACATGGGTCTGTTTGCCTCAAAAATTTTGTTGTACAAATTGGCGTTGCCATAAACTTCTTTCGAAATTTTTGAAAGTGTATCGCCCTTCTTCACCGTGTAGAATTGCTTTTCAACGGCAACTTCTTCAACAACGGGAGTTGGATAAACCACCTCAATAAGGTCATTTACCTTTACAATTCCTTCCACGTTACCGGCAGCAACCACAATGCGGTTTCTTTCCAGTTGGTTTTTTACCTGTCCTTTTACCGTTACGGTTTCATCGTCCACTTCAACAGCCAGATTTTCAACATCAAACTGATACTTGTTGAGATGTTCAACAATTGCTTGTGCCTTTTCGGCTTCACGTTTTTCTTCGTTGCCTTTGAATAATTTTTCTCCGGCGTTTTTAATAAATGAAATTAATCCCATAGTTTTTAATTAAGTTAAGTTGGTTAATCTAATACTTCGAATGTTAATTTTACGTTTACGCGATATTCATGAATTTTACCGTCGCGCACAGTGGCAGATTGCTCTTGGATGTAAACCGATCGTATTCCCTTTAAGGTTTCACTTGCTTTTGCAACTGCTTTGTTTGCTGCATCTTCCCAGCTTTCCGTCGAAGCTGAAAGAAGTTCTACTACTTTTAATACTGACATAGTTTTGATTTTTTACAGGCGAATAAAGAGTTTTGGTTATTTTTAAAACGCAATATCGCGGAGAAAAGTTCAATTGAAATCAAAAAATATAAAACCTCTCATTATATCATTTTCTTCTTTGAAAACAGTTGTAAGTATCGGTTTTTTCAAATATTTTTGCAATGAAAAATGAATTTAAACACACATATCGAATGAATATTATCAGAAAAGCTTGCTTTCTCGTTTTGTTTGTAGTTGCTCTTTCAGCCGGAGCACAGAATAACGTGAGCAAAAAGATTATGGAAATGGGAAAAACCGATAATCGTACCATGCAACATTTAGACATACTTTCCAATCGGATTGGAGGAAGGCCTATTGGTTCGGATGCTTACGAAAATGCCACATATTGGGTTGCCGATAAGTTGAAAAGTTGGGGGTTGGAAGTGGAAATTCAGGAAGTGGGAGAGATGCCGGTAGGCTTTAATCGCGGCCCTTGGTTTGGACGGATGTACAGCGATATTTCGATGTCGCTCGATTTTGTTACGCCCAGTTATACATCGGGAACCAAAGGTTTACAACGCGGACACGTTCTCATTGAACCCAAAACCCGGCAGGAATTTGAACGAATGAAAGGCAAATTAAAAGGTGCGTGGGTGTTGATCGAAGGAGTAAATACCGGCTCCCCAATCGATCACTCTGCCAGTGGGGATTCCTTGCGTGCCGCTATTATTGCCGTGAACGAAACTGCACAAAACAATTCGGACAGAGTAGTAGAGCCTGCTTTGTTTTATAAGGAGATGAAGGAAGCTGGAATTTTGGGAACCATCCAATCGGCGCCGGTTCCGTTAGTGGCATTGTACGACCGTAAAAATGTTTACAGCTTGTCCTTCGATAACTTGCCTACGATTCCAGATATTAAACTGAATGAAGACCAGTACAATATTATTCGCAAAAAAGTAGAAAGAAGAGAGTTTGTGTTGCTGGAATTCGATATACGAAATTATTTCAAACCCGGCCCGGTGAAATATCACAACGTGATAGGTAAAATCCGTGGAACAAAATATCCCGACGAATACGTTATGAGCGGCTGTCACCTGGATTCGTACGATTCGGCTACCGGAGCGGTGGATTGCGGAACGGGAGTTGCTCCCAACCTGGAAATGGCGCGTATGATAATGGCTGCCGGCGGAAACCGCCCCGATAGAACCATCTTGTTTTGTTTTTGGGCAGGAGAAGAATTCGGATTGTTGGGTTCTAAATTTTGGGTGGAAAACAATAAGGATAAACTCGATAAAATATCCAACTATTTCAACCGTGATGGCGGTCCTACAGCCGCATCGGGATTGGTTGTACCTGAAAATATGTATGACGACATTGTTAAATGCACCGAAGGCCTTGCAGATTATCATCCGCAAATTCCGTTCACGGTCGAAAAAAATACTCAACCTCCCCGGGCTGTTCCGCTTACTGCCGGAAGCAGCGATCACGCTTATTTTGCTATGAATGGCGTTCCTACCATTGCTTTTCGAAATACCGATCCGTTGGGATATAATTTCAATTATCGGGAGATTTGGCATACGGTGCGCGACCGGTATGATTTGAGCATCCCCGAATACATGGAATATACTTCCGTAACGCAAGCAGTTACGATTTACAATATCGCAAATTTAAAAAGATTGTTGCCGAGAGACGGAATTTATATTCAAAAGAAGTAAAACAAAGACGTTGAACAAACTTTATAAAGGTTATTTTTTCAATATCCACGCATCCCGATGATTGGGAAAATTCTGTTTTAGCTGTTTCAGGTTTTGTTCAGCTTCTTCGCGAGTTGAAAAACTCGAAGCATAAACGTCGATACGGTTTTTCCGTTCGATAGTTGATGCGGTTGTGAATCCTTCCGATTGCAGCAAAGCTATCATTTTATCCGCTACTTTACGAACTTCATAAACACCGGTTACGATATAAAATCTGGTAGCATCCGACGGTATCACAACTTCTTCGGTTGGTGTGTTAGAGGTATTTTCAACATCAGTTGGTGTTTTCGGAGAAACTGTTTCGGTAGAAACGGATGGAGTTGAAACGAGTGGAGTTGTTTCTGCGGTTTTTTCGGTTTTATTTCCAAAAAATCCGTTTTCGGATAATATCTGAGCGGTTTGAAGACGGAATATATTATCCTGAATAGGGAAAATAAGCATAATGAGGGCAATTACTGCCGCAGCAGCTACACCAATACCTACTTTTCTCATTACGGATTTTTTACTCTTTTTCGTTATTTCACTTAATGGCGTAGCCGGTTGTATTTGAATAATCGGTTTCAACGAAGCATTGAAAAGGCCGAAATGTTCTGGCCGCACAAAACGTTTGGGTTGATAAGTAAATCGCTGGTCGCCAATCATCGTAAAACTTCCTAAATCGCCAAGATCAACAGATTTTTCAGAGCGCAGTAGGTTTTTGATTTGTCGAACCGAATCATCGATTTTTTGCGTAGCATTTTCGAAAGAAATCCCATCGGTGCGCATGTATGATTCCACCAATAAACCATCGTTGTGCGTGAGTTCGCGATTAAACACTAATTCACACAACGGAGAATCGAAAACCGAAAGCCCGTTTCTGCGGGCAGGCATCGTATTAACAACAAATCCTCCCAACGACGGCACAATTACACAATTGTGCGTGTGTAAAAGAAATTCTATGTGGGAAATCAGTTGGTTCATAACGCAAAGATAAAAAAAATGAGAATGAATCCGAAAAAAACAAAGAAAAACTTATTGACAATTTATTTTCTTACTTTCGTCTGATTGCGTTCCGCAAAATCTTTCCAACTTTTGTATGTCGGCCCATCGGATTGAATTCCCAAAGACTGATAATAATGACACATGGCAGCGGCTAAACCGTCGGTTGCATCGAGTTGAGGAAGCATGTTTTCGTCAGGAATTTGCAAGATTTTCTGCAGCATATAGGCGACCTGCTCCTTAGCTGCACGGCCATTTCCGGTGATCGACATTTTTATTTTCAACGGAGCATATTCAAAAATAGGAACATCGCGCGCAATGGCGGCAGCCATAGCCACGCCTTGCGCACGGCCAAGCTTTAGCATACTTTGTACATTTTTTCCATAAAAAGGAGCTTCGATGGCCATTTCATCGGGAAGATATTCTTCAAGAAGGCCGATAACGCGTGAATAAATTTTTGCAAGGCGCAGGTAATGGTCTTCGTATTTATCGAGTTTCATAATACCCATAGCCTCAAGCGACGGTTTGTTCCCAAGGATTTTGAGAATGCCGTATCCCATAACCTGAGTGCCTGGGTCTATACCAAGAATTATACGTTCCTTAACCGGAAATTGTTGTGTCATAGTTCAATGGGTTGCAACAATGTGGTAAAACCCAGTATGTGTTGTTTGAATTTTCTCATTACCAGGAAATAGAGTTTTCGACCGTACATTTTATTCCACTCTTCCAACTGTTCAATTGTATCGGCTTTAAATTCAAGAGCAAAAGAATAATCTTCGTCATCGTCTTTAGAGAAAACACGAGTAAGTCTCGGCTCTTTAATCAAGTTGTTTTTCGTGGATAAGGGAATATATTCGTCGCGGATAAAATCGAGAAATTCGTTTTGCAATTCTTTAGGAATGCTAAAAGTAGTGTTGTAAATTATCATTTTGATCTTTTCTGAGAAATTTACTTTTCGATTACCGTTGCAAATATAAATTAAAAACTCTATCTTTGCAAACTAATTTGAAATTACGGGGGATTAGCTCATCTGGCTAGAGCGTTTGACTGGCAGTCAAAAGGTGACCGGTTCGAGTCCGGTATTCTCCACGAAAATTAAGTGCTTGAATTATAGGCGATTACATTAAAAGTAATCGCTTTTTTTAACAATAAACACATGAAAGTCATTACCGGAAACCGCATTCCCATTAAAATGTGGCTCGATGATATGGAGAGTTCTGCCATGCAGCAAGCCATTGACTTAGCTTTCTTATCGTTTGCTTTCAAGCACATAGCTATCATGCCCGATGCGCATACCGGAATTGGAATGCCAATTGATGGAGTATTGGCCACGAAAGGAGTAATTGTGCTCAATGCCGTGGGAGTTGACATAAGTTGCGGAATGTGTGCCGTGAAAACCATTGTATCCTGAACTTGTAACCAGTTTTTTAATAAAAAAGCAACAAATTATTCGTCGAAATTTTGTTTCTTTGTATTCATCGAAATTTAACTTTTCTGTATAACATAAAAAAATAATCGTATGAAGAAGACAACTTTAATAATGCTCCTTGTTGCTCTTTTTGCTTTTGTTTCGCAAGCACAGCAAATAAACAACGGGGTGATGAATCTTAATGAATTTTCGAGGCCAAACAAACGGAGTAACATTGTTATACCCGATGTAAACGGTTTTAAGGTATTGAAATGCGATTTCCATATGCATACTGTTTTTTCCGATGGTGATGTCTGGCCGACGGTACGTGTGCAGGAAGCATGGCAGGAAGGGCTTGACGCCATTGCCATAACCGATCACATGGAATACACACCCAAAAAAGATGATATTAAACCCAACAACGACCGCCCGTATGAAATAGCGAAACCAAACGCACAACGGCAGGGAATTATGTTGATAAAAGGAACGGAGATAACCCGTCAGACTCCTCCCGGGCACTTTAATGCTATTTTTATCGGTGAAACAGGCGATTATTTAACTGTCAACACCCGTGAAACCGATCGGGAAGCGGTAATGAAAGCTGAAGCTCAAAATGCTTTCATCTTCTGGAATCATCCCGGTTGGCAGCCCGGCATTGCCGGTTCGTATGAGTGGCTTCCGTTTATTGAAGACTTGTATAAAAATAAAGCGCTCGACGGCATAGAAGTTGTTAACGGAACAGGTTTTCACATGAAAGCGCTCGATTGGTGCGTAGACAAAGACTTAACGGTCATGGGAACAACGGACATTCATAATTTAATCAGCCTTAGTTATGATAACAGCCGCGATTATATTCATCGCACAATGACGCTGGTGATGGCTTGTGACAATACTCCCGAATCTGTCCGCGAAGCGTTGGACGCCCGCAGAACAGTGGCTTGGGCAAGCAAATACCTGATGGGAAAAGAAGAAAATGTTCGCAATTTGTTCGATGCGTGTGTTGAAGTGCTTCCTCGTCATCATTTCGAAACCAATCGCGATGGAAAAACCATCAACTATTATCAGATTAGAAACAACAGCGATTTGTATTTCGAACTGGTGCGCACGGCAGGAAATGGTCCCGGGCGTATTGTTCTTTATCCGCAATCATCGCAGGTAATTTCTGCCGAAGCCGGACAGCCAACTTATGATGTGGTTACCACGTACATCCGTAGCGATAAACATCTTTCCGTGAATTTACCTTTGCGTTAAAATTTACGCTCTGTTTTTATATACTTATTACAATGTCGTTTAGTTATAAATAATATTCAACCACATAGAAATAAAAAAGATAAAGTTGCCGATTTAATTTATGCCTGTAACTTGAGAGAGAAGTATAGGATGTTGGCAATTAGCAGTTAGCAGTGAAGTTCTCTGTGTAACAATCCAAACCCCGTTACGTAACCCACAACTCGTGATTGTTGGCAGTTAGCTCCTTGTTCCTTGCTCTTTTTTATTATTGATATTTATTAGTTGCTCAAAAACAATCTATGTATCTATATGGTTTTAAAAAGATAATCTCTTTATATGTACATTTTCTTAACTAAACGATTTTGCTTTGTTGCAAATGAAGAACCATTTTCTCTAATTTACCTTAAATGTAAATTTCTTTTGCATAATGTAGCTGAAAACCATGCATACAGTCGTTACAATCATTTTCGAAGGGGTGGGGTAGATATGCAGTACTTCTACCAACAGTTTTAAACCTAAGTAATTAATGAGAAGATTTACTCCCACAACTGCCGTATATCGTATTAATTGATCTTTTCCGCGTAATTGGGATGCGGTAAATGTAACGTATTTTTGAAGCAGAAATCCGGTGAAAAATGATATTGGAAATGTGATGAACAGTGCTGCAATGTGAGGGCTGACAGTAACAACCCCAAGTGAAATGAATTGTTTTTGTACGACGTAATTGTAAATTACGAAATAAAGCACCCAGTCGAAACCAACGTTGGCAGCTCCACTCACACCGTATCGAAAAAATTGCCGACTGAAATACCGCTTGAACGGCGGATAAAAAAAATCAATTATATCGCCGATTATTTTCCCTGTCAATATTAAAATTCTTCTCATTTTTTTTCTTCTTGAATATCTGTATCAAAAGAATCTATTTTTTTAGACGTAAGACGTAAGATACAAGACGCAAGATGATTTTTGATTTGCGCTTTTGACTAAGTAGCAGCTAATTTTAAATTAGCTGCTACTTAATTGCAATAGCTAAATAAATCGTAAATCCGAAATCGTAAATCGTAAATTAAAAGCTCTTGTGTCTTTACTCCTTGTTCTTTGCTCTAAAAAATAATCTTGTATCTTGATTCTTGCGTCTTGCGTCTTGCGTCTTACGTCTTACGTCTTTAAATTACGGTAACAATGCCTCCAATTTATCCAACTGCTCTTTTATTTGAACTTTGGCGATTTCGTCTTTTTCCGATTGACAGGCAGCACGCATATCGGGCAGATAGTGCAGATAGTGCGTGTCGGCAATATATTGTGCTGCTCTTACACGGACTTTTGCATCGCCATCGAAAAGCAATCCTTGTATCCAACGTTTGGCATCCCACGAATGTTTACTTTGAAGCCAATCCAATGCAGCTATTTTTTCATCGGCTGTTCCATACAGAAATGTTCGGAAATAGCCGCTCTCCTGTTTCAGGTCTGCAATCGACATCAAAATTTCTTTATTGAAAATAGTGGGATTTACCACATTTTCGCCATATTCCTTAATCGGTTTATCGAGTGTCCAACGCACCATGCGCGGAATCATCCACATCATGCCCGGTGTGGCTTCGGGATGCGCGATACAACTAAAAACACGTCCTTTTCCGTACTGATTGGTAATGAAAAAGAGTTTGTTGTTAGTCATATTCGTCGGGGCGTTGCCCTCTTCATGAACATCGCTCTCCATTATGGCAAGGGTTTCGTATTGGATGGTGTCGCCTTCGGCAGGAATAAAAACCGGACCTTCGTAATACATTACAAAGAGTGTATCACGCTCGGCAACTTCGGGAAAAAGTTTTTTTCCTTCGTCGGTAAGCGTGAATTTGGCTATTCCGTGTCCTCGA
>MVZJ01000094.1 GCA_002069095.1 Bacteroidetes bacterium ADurb.BinA174
TTAAATTGTTTATGGTTTGTTTAAAATCAAAGATAGAAAAAATGCGCTTTACACACTTTTGGGGACAGTATCATTGTTGAAATGCAAAATATGTTATAAAACATATAATTTTGTTTTGCGAGATTGGAAAAGTGGCTTACCTTTGTATCGATAACCTAAAACAATCTTTTTTACCTTAGCGCTGATAACAAGATAAACCGAAGACAAAAGAGGTCATCTCGATCGAGGTGACCTTTTTTTATTCCAAAAATTGCCTGATTGCTTTGTGCAACCAGGCGATTTTTGATGAAAAATTTCATCGCGATAATTCTTCCAACAATTTTTTTCCGTCTCTCATCAATTTTTCCAAGTCGGTAGGTTTTTGCAGAATATTGAAACGGGAAACCATTTCGTTCAATTGTGTCAGCCTCTCCGGTTCATTTTGAAATTTCCTACGCAGAATGCGGATTTTCTCGGCATCCTGAATTCCTTCGCGTAAACGTTCGAAACGAATGGAACTGCGTCCGTCGGGATAAATAATATACGTGTCACCGGCAGGCCAGGTGCGGAATCGTGAATCCAGCAACGGTTCTTTTACCCAACTGTTGTACGCCCAGCGCAGAAATCCATCGAAATCAGCTGCAACCGTGTACCACCCGATAAATGCGCCTTCGGCGGGATCGGAAAAGGTGAAAACATTAGGGAATACATCGGCGCAACAAACGTACCACGTGGTAACATAACCTTTTTCAGCCCGGTACGTTCGGTCTTCCGGCTCAACCGTTGCGCCGTGTGCTACGCATAGATCGGTTAGTTGATCGGGATATTCTTTGTAGCTTTTGTGATTATCGGCCAACGCCACACCCATTCCCGGAGCGGTTTCTTCCAACAACTTTAACATCGCTTTCATTTCGGCCGGGTTGCGTTCGTCCATGGCGATGCGTGTGATTTCGCGCCAACCTTTTTCATCCAAATGTTTAACAAACTCCTTGAGGAACGGAACCCACATATCGGAATATTCTTGTGTGCCGGGCGTGGCTGAAACGAGGACTTCTTCGCCGGTTTCTTTGTCGGTATAAAACAGGAAATTTCCCCACGGAACCATCGAATAGCAATTAATCTGATCTTTAATTCCCAGTTCCATCATAAAATTTACCCAATTATCGAATATGGTGAAATCGTATTCCCACGAACCGTCTTTCTTCTTCGTCCAGCCAATCATTGAATCAAATGCATCTTCGGTTTGTCCGTTCCACGGGCGTTTGTTGAGCGTGGCGGTAATTACTTTTTGTCCGGCATTGGCAAGCATTTTCATTGGTGCACGCAGGGCATCCCAATGCGCTTGAGACCATTTTTCAACACCGGCTACACGCGCCACGGCATACGGATTCTGCCACAAGTCGAGATGAAATTTCCACTCTGTCGCAGGCGGAAGCGTTTGCGGTAATACTTCGAGTTGGAATGTGAAAGTATCTTTTTTCTTGCCATCAGCAAAGAGTTGGAAAGTGGATGAATAAGTACCTTCAGCAGCATCGGAGGGGATATCCAGAGTAATCCAGATAGGACGAGTGGTGTTAGGCGAGATATCGAAACAAGATAAATTATCCAGCACATCGGGATTGAGTGATGAGGCATAGTTTTCGGGCTTTCGGTGGCCGCATCCTTCGGCAAATTCGTCGGTTATAACGTAGCGAACGAAATGAATCTTAGCAGCATCGGCGGGAATAACTTTTCCGTCGGATGTCTTGAAATCGGTAAATTTGCCGTGAATTTGCGCAACGCTGTCTTTTGACCAAACTACTAGTTGAGCCGACACGCGTTCGCCTTTCCATGCTGTTCCTTTCCATTCCGATTGTTGCGTAACTTCGGGAATTTCGTGTTTCACGTAAAGCGCATCTATGCTTCCAACGGATGCCTGTAAGCCATTAGGCAATGCGTTCCAGTCTGATACTACGGTTACGGGTAATTCGGCTTCGGCATAAGTTTTGCAATCTGCCAATTGTTGTTTTTGCGCACATCCGCTAACGAGTAGTAGCGCAAAAAGAGGTAAGAATATTTTCTTCATTTTATTGAAAAATTAGATGTTGAGGGTACAAAGATATAGAGGTTTGTATGGAAAATCAAGCAATTGGACTGAAGTTTCACTCCATCATAAAATGCATTTGCGGTGTTTTTTCAGGGAAAACAGTACGAAGCGGGCTTTCATTTTCGGAAGTGTAGTATCCGAAAAGCAATTGCGTCAATTTTCGGATATTGACATGAAAAAGAGTTTCAGCCGGTGTGCCGTTTCTCTCTGCCTTTCCTCCATTAATTGTAAAAGATGCATTGTTCTCTTTAAGCAGTTCATCCTGAACGACTACAGAAAAAGTTTTTTGTTCGTATCGGTTTGCGAAAAGCGAAAGCAGTTTCTCTACATTAATTACTCGTGACATCCCGATAAGGTTTTTTTTCGGAGGGAAATCGAAAAGTTTGGCTTCTTCCACAATCGCCCGAAAATCGTCGAACGACTTTTGCACCGTCATATCTTTCCAGCGAAACCAGGTGTTGAATTCGCGCCAGGCAGCGTGTAAATTGTTGGGATAATCGTCGATCAGTTTTTTCAACGAAGGTAACTCTTCCGTTCCGGCATCAAAAGTCTGTGCAAAACCATATTTATCGTAAAATTTCAGCAGCCACGGTTCCTGCGGAACGAGCAACATAAGCGACACATCGTTTTTTTGCGCGTGCTCGAAACTTGCCATCAGTAATTTATCCATATACCCTTTCTTCCGGGCTTTAGGCAAGGTGCAAACACCGGAATGATACAGAATAGGGATTTCGGTTCCGCAAAATGTAAATTGATAAGGAAGCATTTGTAGTGATGCCGCAGCTTTGTTGCCTTCAAAGTAAATCAACGTGTTCTCGTTGCGGTATTTCTCCCGAAAATATATTTTCATATAATCGTCGGAATCACCGAAAACGGTTTTCCACATATCGTAAACCTGCTGTTTGGTTGTATCGTTGGCGTATTTTATCATCGCGATTAACTTTTCAATCGGGCGTTAAATTTTTCGAGTATGATGTCGGGTTGATACGAAAGCTTGGTATTTCGCAAATTTTCAATTCCCATATCTTCTTCGCGATTTACATAAGTGAATTCCGCTGCCTCGTTTTCAATAAATTGCTGATTAATAATGTTATATGCGCCGTGAATATTAGTGAACGCCTTTTCTACATGAACAATAAAAGTATCTTCCGTCAGCTGTTCGCCGATTGAAAAAGCGGCAATTTTGTTGTTTACGCAGATCAATCCGCCTTTTAAATCCAGCAATTCGAAGTTTTCTAACATCAGATTGGTGGCAAAGTCGTCATAAACGAGCGATGGATCTTTGTCTTCCTTATTAACCTGCATCCATTTATCAAGCATTTGCCGGCACTCTTTCACTAACGCCGGATTTCCGGTGAGCGTGTGGTATTTCCACTCGTTTTCACGCTTGAACCGGTTGATGTGATTTCGTTTGCTTTGCAGTTTTTTCCCTTTAAGATGAATCAGTTTCTCTGTTGTGTAAATATAGTCCGATACGCTCCTGTTGAACTTATAATTGAATACACCGGGCATTGCCGTTTCAATTTCCCCAATCATTTTTGGGGTCAATCCCCTGATTTGAAAAATGGTGTCGAATTGCTTGTGATCGTCCATAATCATATTTACAGCTCCTTTTATATTACCGTTGCCGATAGGTTTCAAGTAGGAATTCCGGTTGTTATTGTCCCTGAACCGGATGAAAAGCCATTCGTCGTTAGCTGCATATTGGGTATCGAATTTTTTCCCCCAACTGTATAGATTGGTAAAACAGAGGTCTGAAGCCCTGTAGTTTTGTTTGCTAAGGAAGGAATTGATAATATCTTTGTCTTTTAACTCTATGGATTTAAATGTTAGCATAAAATTGGCTGCTTGCTTGTGATTTATTGATTGAAAACAATTTTTTATGTGAAAAGTTTAATGAAAAACGGAATGACACTGTCATTCCGTCAAAAATCAGGTGTCTTTAGCATTAAAACTTCTTAAACCCTACAATTTCTCTGACTGCGGTAATTGTTTTCGAAGCACTTTCGCGTGCCTTTTCGGCTCCTTCTTGGGTAACTTTTCGCAAATAAGCATCATTTTTTTCAATTTCCAGAATTCGCTCGCGAATGGGCGAGGTAACTTTGATAATATCTTCCGCTAATTGTTTTTTCATATCGCCGTATCGGATTTCGCAACTGTTCCACTTGTTTTCGTAGTGCTGAACCACATCGGGAGTTGAAACCACTCGCATAATGGTAAACAGGTTTTCGATATAATCCGGTTTAACGGAGTTTGGCTCTGTTGGTCCGGCATCGGTTAAAGCGCGTTTAACTTTCTTCTCGATTTCTTTGGGTGAATCTGCCAGATAAATGGCATTTCCTTCCGATTTTCCCATTTTTCCGCTTCCGTCCAATCCGGGGATTTTAATCAGTTCTTCACCAAAATTATATGCTACGGGTTCTTTAAAATATTCCACACCGTAGAAATTGTTGAAACGGCGGGCGAACCTACGGGTCATTTCCAGATGCTGTTCTTGATCTTTACCCACCGGAACTTTGTCGGCGTTGTGAATAAGTATATCGGCCGCCATCAAAGTAGGGTAGGTGAGCAAACCGGCATTAACGTTTTCGGGTTGTTTGCGTGCTTTTTCTTTGAACGATGTAGTTTTTGCTAACTCACCCATATATGCGTGCATATTTAGATAGAGATACAACTCTATGGTTTCCGGCACATCGCTCTGAATGTAAATGACCGATTTTTCAGGGTCGATACCTGCAGCCAGATAATCCACCAGCACGTTTTTAACGTTTCCGTGAAGTTCTTTTGGGTCGGGATGAGTGGTGAGTGAATGTATGTCGGCAATAAAAAAATAGCACTTATTTTCGTCCTGCATTCGGATGAAATTGCGCAATGCACCGAAATAATTTCCTAAATGCAGATTTCCTGTAGAGCGGATTCCGCTGAGTACTATATCCATAATGAAATTGATTGTTTTTTGAAATGCAAAGGTAATAAATATTTGCGATTTGGGATTTGCAATTTTTGATTTGAGACTTGTATGAAACTAAATCGCGAATTTCTTCATTTCATTGAAGAATTTAGAAACTTCTTTCTTAAATTTGCAAAACTACAAACAAATCAAACAACAAATTCAATATTTACAATGAAAAAAATTATTTTACTTTTTGCTATATCGTTCTTTGGATTATTGGCTTTTGGCCAGCAGGCTGAACGAGGTATTTCCATTATCCCCGAACCGGTTTCGATGATGATGAAAAAAGGAGGATATTACGTGCTTCCCAACAATATCACGATTTCCGTTCCCACCGGAAATGAAATGAAATTTGTATCCGAGGTTTTAACAAAAAAACTTTCTACCGCTCCCGGTAAAAAAGTACAAATTAGCAACAATGCAGCCAAAGCAAACATAGTTTTGGCGTTAAACGCTAAAGCTGATTCTAAAATTGGGGACGAAGGATATACTTTGTCGGTTACTTCTCTTAAAGTGAGTATTAATGCCAATAAACCGGCTGGTTTGCTTTATGGTGTTCAAACGTTTTTACAACTTCTTCCGCCACAGATAGAGAGTGATAAGTTAGAGAAAAACGTTTCGTGGCAGGTTCCGCAAATTGAAATTGTAGATTATCCCCGTGTGGAATGGCGCGGCTTGATGTTGGATGTTTCCCGACACTTTTTCACCGTTGATGAAGTGAAGCAGTATATCGACAATATGGTGAAATATAAATATAATATGTTTCACTGGCATCTCACCGACGATGAAGGTTGGCGCATCGAAATTAAAGGTTTGCCAAAACTCACCGAAGTGGGTGCTTGGCGTCAGGAACAAATCGGTTGGTTTGGAAGCTTCTCGCAACCCGACCTGAATGCTCCGAAAACCTACGGCGGATTTTACACGCAGGAACAGATAAAAGATATCGTTCAATACGCCAAAGAGCGCAACATTCAAATAATGCCCGAAATTGATGTCCCGGGACACAGTTCGGCTATTCTTGCCGCTTACCCTGAGTTGGCTTGTTTTCCTGAAACTAACGACAAATTTGTTCGTACCGGAGCACCTTTTCTCGACTGGAATACGGGTGGACGTCCGGCTGCAATGTTCGAGAATACACTCTGTCCCTCCAATGAAAAAGTATATGAGTTTTTGGATAAAGTGATGACGGAAGTTGCCGCTCTTTTCCCTTTCGAGTACATTCATACCGGAGGCGACGAAGCGCCTTACACCTTCTGGGAAAAAAGTGATGCGGTTAAGCAACTCATGCAGCGCGAAAAGCTCGAAAATATGGCTGCCGTGCAGTCTTATTTCGGAAAACGATTGGAACAGATTATTTTGTCAAAAAACAAAAAGATGATGAGTTGGGATGAAATTCTTGAAGGTGGAATCACGCCTACAACCGGATTGATGAGCTGGCGCGGAGTCAATTACGGAATTGAAGCATCCAAATCGGGACATTATGTGGTGATGAGTCCGACAAATTACGTGTATATTGATTACATGCAGGGTGATGTTACAACGGAACCACGCGTGTATGCTTCACTGCGATTGAATCAAACCTATAAATTCGACCCTGTTCCCGAAGGAGCAGATGGCAAGTATATTTTAGGCGGTCAAGCAAATCTTTGGACAGAGCAAATTTACAACTTGCGTCAGGCAGAATACATGACCTGGCCGCGCGCTTTTGCGGTAGCAGAATCGCTTTGGTCGCCCAAAGAGAAAAAAGACTGGGACGAGTTTGTTGCTAAAACCGAAAATCATTTCGTACGTTTCGATTATGCGAAAACAAAATATTCGCCTGCTATTTACGATCCAATTGTTAAGGTAACGCGTGAGGGAGAACAATATTTCGTGGAACTTACGCCCGAAATCAACGGATTGGATATTTACACCAGTTTCGACAGTTCAACCCCAGATAACTTTTATCCCAAGTACACTAAAGCGCAGCTTATTCCCAAAGATGCCGTCATGATGCGGGTAATTACATATCGTGGCGACAAACCGATTGGACGGTTGTTGAGCATTTCGGTGGAAGATTTAAAGAAAAGAGTGAGATAATAGCTTGCGTAATAAAAAGTAAATCACTACCTTTGCGCCGCTTTTTGAAAGCTCCCTCGTGTGATGGGAAATAAAGAAGCAAAAAAAACTTTATTTTGAGTAACACAAACAAAAATTAAAAAATGAAAACGTACGAATTAAAAGGCGAAGTTAGAGAAGGCTTCGGAAAAAAAGCGGCGCAAAGGTATCGCGGCGAAGGGCTTATTCCTTGTGTGGTTTATGGCGGAAGTAACGAAAAAAACATCAATTTTGTTGTTAAAAACAGCGATGTTCGTAACCTCATCTACACGCACGAAGTTTATTTGGTAAATCTTGTTTTGGATGGAAAGCCAATGATGGCTATTTTGAAAGAAATTCAGTTCCATCCTGTAAAAGACAATATTCTTCATATCGATTTCTTACACGTATTTCCCAGTGTTCCGGTTGTAATTGAACTTCCGGTTCGTTTGGAAGGCTTGGCTGCCGGTGTTAAATCGGGTGGTAAATTGTCGCTCGATATGCGTAAACTGAAAGTAAAAGCATTGGCTGAAAAACTGCCGCAGGAGTTGGTTATCAATGTTGAAAACCTTGAATTGGGTAAATCCATTCAGGTGGGCGATTTGAACTTTGAAGGACTTGAGCTGCTGACACCGAAAAATGCAGTTGTTTGCCGCGTTCAACTGACACGTGCCGCAAGAGGTGCAGCTGCTAAAGCTCAGTAATATTGAAGAGGATATTTTGAAATGAAATATTTAATTGTGGGACTAGGGAACATCGGGCCTGATTACGAAAATACCCGCCACAACATAGGATTTATGGTATTGGACGCTTTTGCTAAGGCGTCCAATATTGTTTTTCAGGATAAGCGATACGGTTTTGTTGCCGAA
>MVZJ01000095.1 GCA_002069095.1 Bacteroidetes bacterium ADurb.BinA174
GATTCCCGTTTTTTTCTGATTCCCTTTTGAGAGGTCGCGTATCAGTTTTTTCGAGCCTATGATTTCGCCGTTAAAAAACTCTTTCATCGATTCCAGGAAAGCAGCGATATCGCCTTCCGATTTTCCGTATACTTTTCCCGTGAAGTTGAAATATTCTTCGGGCGTGAGAAAATCGATAAGAAAACTTTCATCAAGGAAAGAACCTACTTTCGATTTCCAATCATCGCGGCGTGCAACTTTCTCGCCATCAATGCGCACTTCTCCCGAACTTGCTTCAATAAGGTCGAGAATCAACCGGAAAAAAGTGGTTTTTCCGGCGCCGTTGTTCCCTACCAATCCGAAACTTTCACCATTCTTAATGGTTATTTCCGGAATATTCAGTACGGCTACGCCGTTGTAAATTTTCTTGAGGTTGATTGCTTTAATTACAGTATTTGCATTCACGGGCACAGGCGGTGGCACAGGAACAGAGTAATCTATAGTGGAACGAATTTCTTCAGTTTTCATATTATTGATTTTGAAATGTTTATAATTTAAATAAGTGGTTTTATCCGTCGGTCGGAAGGTTCATTCTTTTTTCCTGAATCCTTCGCAAAGTGCGTATTTTCTTTTCAAGAATTGTTTTTCGGTAATTTTGAGCAATTGTCTCCAAAAAAATATTCCGCCCAATCCGAGTAAAGCGAGAATAATCAACGCGATGTTTTTGGCATCGAACAACGAAAAAATCCCGATTAACCCCATCGGAACCACGAGCAACGGAATAATAATAAGAAAGTTTTTGTAACTCACACCCTGCATATTCATGGCAGAACGTTGTGAAAGGTCTAATCGTTTTGTGTTGAACGTTGCTCCGAAAAGATATATATGAGTATTCACGCCGACATTGTACAAAAACGCAACTAAGTGGTTAATGGTAATGTGGGTACCAAACAAAAAATAAGGCGTAGTGATAATAAAAGACATGAAGTTTAGTGCCAGTAAGGCATAAAAGTTTGCCCGGATATAGGTTCGGGTGTCAATGTTCCTTGTCATCAGAAAGTCGAAATATGAACCGTCCCAGTTAATAATCCATTGCCCAAACATAATCATGGCAGCTCCGGTAATGAAGATGGCAATAAACATCAGGGCTCCGCTGCTTTGTGACATAGATTCTGGATAGAACAGTAATCCATAAAACAAAAATATCGGTAACAAGTAAAGAACATTTTTGGTACGCTTGTGGCGAAGAACGAGTTTCATTTCGAGCGAAATAATCTCACCGATTTTCCCGAATCGCTCCATAAAGGTAAAGTTCCGGGTTTCCACTTGCTTCTTTGCGGTTTTTTTATCGAAGTTTTCGGGATAATAGTTTTGCGCGAAAAACCATTTATTCAGCACGAAAGCTACGGTGCTGAGTCCCAAAACAAGTATCCATCCTATTGGATTTTCGATTAGGAAACCGAAAACACGCTGCGACATCTCAAAAATGGAGAAGATTTTAAAATATTCCAGCGCAACCACCCCGGCAATAATGGCTAAAAAAGCGATAATTCCTAAGATATTCGACCCGAATTTTCGTTTCAAAAAAGTGGCGAAAAGCGTGGTGAACCAAACTATAAAAATCACAATTATAATAAACCGAAACGCTCCGCCGATGCCGTATGCCGGATTAATTCCCGTTATGGCAAAAGGAATAGCAAAGCTAAGGGTAAGGTAATTTGCCGGATTCAGTAATGGTTTGAGCAGAAGATAATTGACCAATTTGCTTCTTTTGATGGGCAATACCTGATAACTTTGCAAGTTGACGGTGCTTAGTGGTTGAAACAGAAACCGGATGAGCAATGCCAAAACGATTACGAAAATCATTCCGCCATTGAACGTGTATGCTGGATCGAGATGCGGAGCGGCTTCTGCCAGAATTTTCGGCATCGTAAATCCCAAAAGCACGAAGATTACTAAAAAGTATAGAACACTTAACCCCATGAAGATATTCACAATCAGGTTTTTGTAATACCCGGGGGCACGCAAGCTTTTCAGCCAGTGGTGTTTGAAGAATTGTGTGTACATATTTTTTGTTAGTTTGTTAGAGTAAAGAGTAAAGAACAAACACTTTAGACGATTATACTTTTAGATTGATAGACTTTTTTGATGAATTGTTTGTCGCGGTGTCTGACGTATTTGTAAAACATATTCAGTTCTTAATTCTCTCCTTAAGATAAGGGTAGTTCCGCCATTAACCCGCATTATTCATCGCAATAAAAGATAAAAAGCACTCTTGATTATCTGTTGATCACCCATGAGAAAAATCTTTACAAACTTCTTCGTTTAGGGATTGCCCGCTTTTTATCTTCACGCCTCTGCTGTGTTCCAAACCTCTTGAAATAGTCCGATATACCGCGGCGAGATTCGCACCTCGCATCCGCATAAAGCTAAAAGCGTGAACAATGCAGGTTAGGCGGGATTGGGTTATGAAAAATCAACTATAATCCGGACTTTCTGTCCTTACGGTTATTTAGAACTTCCTCACAAATAGTCAAAAACCAATTTCACTTCTTCCCAAATAATGCGCCCAAAATAGAACGCGTAATAGTTCTTCCCAATTGGTTAGTGATTTGTCGCGATGCGCTTTTACCCACTTGTTCCAGTAAATCGCCAACGATGCCGCGTTCTTCTTTTTTCCGACGGGCTTCGGCACGTTTTTCGCGTTCGGCTTCGGCTTGCAGTCGGCGCGCCTCTTTTTCCTGACGTATGCGCTCTTTCTCGGCTTCGGCTTGTTGACGTTCTTCAGCGTGAAGTTCTTGCTTTTTAGAAAGAATTTCGAAAGCCGATTCGCGGTCGATTAATTTTTCATACACGCCGTAAATGAGTGATGCGCGCATAATTTGGTCACGTTCGGCTACGGTAATAGGGCCTATTTGTCCTTGCGGAGGGAGTATGTTGGCTCGCTGAACCATTTGCGGCGCGCCTTTTTCGTCGAGGAACGAAACCAACGCTTCGCCCGTGTTGAGTTCGGTAATTGCCGTTTCGGTATCGAAGTTGGGGTTGGCACGAAACGTATTCGCTGCCACGCGCACTGCCTTCTGGTCGTTGGGCGTATAGGCACGAAGTGCGTGTTGCACACGATTTCCGAGTTGTCCTAAGATAGTTTGAGGAATATCGGCAGGGTTTTGGGTGCAGAAATAAACACCCACACCTTTAGAGCGCACTAAGCGAACAATTTGTTCCACTTTTTCGAGCAACGGTTTCGGCATATCGTTAAAGAGCATGTGTGCTTCGTCGAAAAAGAAAACCAATTTAGGTTTGTTCAAGTCGCCCACTTCGGGAAGCGTTTCGTAAAGGTCGTCTAACAGCCACAGCAAAAAAGTAGTATAAACACGTGGTGAATTCATCAACTTATCGGCTGCTAAAATATTGATAACACCTTTGCCTTGTTCGGTTTGAATGAAATCGGTAATAACCAGTTCGGGTTCGCCGAAGAATTTATCGGCACCTTCGCTTTCCAGTCGCAGTAAGGCACGCTGAATAGCGCCGATGCTCGCAGGCGAAATATTTCCGTATTTGGTGGTAAACTCGGCGCGATTATCGCCTACGAATTGTACCATTTTTTGCAAATCTTTCAGGTCGATAAGCAGCAGGTTGTTATCGTCGGCAATTTTGAACACCATTGAAAGGATGGCGCCTTGCGTATCGTTTAGTTGTAACAATCGTTCCAGCAAGAGCGGTCCCATCGATGTTATGGTGGTGCGCACGGGATGCCCTTGTTCGCCGAAAACATCCCAAAACCTTACGGGAAACGCCTTAAATTCAAAACCTTTCTCGTCCAATTTGTAACTTTCTACTCGTTTGGTAACACTCTCTTTGTTTCCTCCGGCTTTTGCTACGCCCGATAAATCCCCTTTCATATCGGCAGCGAAAACGGGTACGCCCATATCGCTAAAAGTTTCGGAAAGGGTTTGCAGGGTAACGGTTTTTCCCGTTCCGGTGGCTCCGGTTATCAACCCGTGTCGGTTTGCCATTTTGGGTATGAGGCACACTTCCGCCTCGTTGTTGATAGCTATAAAAGCGCGATTATCATTGTCGAACATAATTCATTAAAATTTTCTTAGTTTCTATTAGGGGCAAAGTTAAAAAATATTTGCGTAAGATACGCTAAGCTATCGAAGATTGGATGAATTTTGTGGAAGTTTTCTATTTAAACAGTTTAAACAGTAGAAAGTTTTCTTCCGAAAACTACTCATTGTATTTACATAAAATAGATTACTCTATTCCATCCGAATTGCTTACAAAAGCAATTTTCCTACTATCGGGTGACCATGAGGGTACATTGATGGTTCCTTGTCCGCCGTAAAGGTAGGCGATAACTTTTGGTTTTCCTCCCGATACGGGCATCATACGCAAATAAACGTGTTTGTAGAATGGATGGTCGCCGGGGGCGACATCGTTGTTGAAAGTGAGGAAAACAATCCATTTCCCGTCTGGAGAGATATGCGGAAACCAGTTGTTCAAATTGTCGAAAGTTACTTGCTCCTGCTCAGAGCCATCGGGTTTCATGCGCCAAATTTGCATCATTCCGGTGCGAACGGAATTAAAATAGATGTAGTTGCCGTCGGGTGTGTATTCCGAACCATCGTCTAATCCGGGTGCGGTGGTCAGTTGAATCTCTTCTCCTCCCTCTTTCGGAATCACATAAATATCGTAATCGCCATTTCGCTCGGCAGTATAGGTAAGGTATTTCCCGTCGGGCGACCAGCCGTGTAAATAGGAAGGGCTTTTATCCGTTACACGATGAGGTTCTCCTCCTTCGATGGGTACATAATAGATTACCGATTGACGCTTGTCTTTTTCAGTATGGTTGCTGCTGATTCCCATATATTTACCATCGAAAGAGAGTACATGGTCATTGTTGTTTGCATTAGCCGTACCTGTATTCAAAACCGATATTTTTCCGGTAGCTAAATCGTAGTTGTAAAGTAGTCCTTCGCTGTTGTATATAAGTGTTTTTCCGTCGGGAGTCCAGTTTGGAGCCTGAATAGAGTTCGGGTATTGGCGGAGAATTTGACGTTCTCCGGTAAAAACATCCATTATTTCGAGGTTGCTTCCTAAATAGTCGCGATAAGCCACCTTGTCTTCACCAAACGGAATTTCGATGCGCACATTTTTGAAAATGGCTTTTTCCGATACATCGGCATTGTGCGACGAAATAAATAAACCTACGTAAACATCGTCGGGCAAAGTGCAGTTAACCACTTTTTCCGATACAAATGTTTCGCCCAAACGAGCAACGGACATGGTGTAGATATTACCTTCGCGCGTTAAGCGAATCATATCGGGAGCTTCGGTTCGCATTTTCTTTTCTTCGGTTTCAGCTTTCGCTTGCTGACGATATTGTAACGAAGTCAATCCGTCGCCATGCACTACGGCGCTCACGTGCGAAGCATCTGTTGCCAACGATTCACGCACCATCCACCCGATTTTTCTGTGGGAGTCAACGCCTTCTCCCACAAACTCCACTTGAGCAGTCAGAATAAAATCGCCTTTCAGCTTTTTCCATAAATAATGAAACTCATCGTTATCGAACCAAATATTTGTTCCCGAACCTTGTAACTCATATTGTTGTGAAGATGAATCGTAAATGGCTTCTCCGGCATGTTTTACATTTCCCACATCGGAACTGTTTTCGAAGAGACCCAGCTTTTGGTTTATACTTTGAGCCGTAAGTACAAATGGAAACAGAATTCCAAATCCAATTAAAAAAAGGTTGATTTTTTTCATTTTCTGAAATATAATTTGGGGATTTCTCGATTTAAAAACAAAGATAAAGAAAAGAAAGGGTTATTTGAATTTCATCATTGTTCTTTTTCTGTTCCTTTTTTCTAAGTTATTATGTTCGATTGTCGCTAAGTAAATAGTGTTTTCACATATCGGTTTATCGTGAAACAGCGGAGGTTGCAAAAGAAGGAAGTGTTTGAAACTTTTTGTCATAAAAAGAATATCGTTTATCTTTACATCATAAAACATTAAAAAAACAGAGTACAATGAAATACAAATTCTTATTTCTTTTTTTGTTGATAACCGTTTCTTTGCAGGCTCAGGAAATGATACAGATATCGCATTATCTATTTCCCGATTTTCAATCGGGGGTTGTATTAATGAAGAATGGGGTTAGAAACAACGCCAAACTTAATTACAATACGGCATCGGAAGAGATGGTTTTCGATGAAAACGGTAAATATTTAGCCATTGGCGATGTTCTTTTGCCTCAGATAGATACCGTTTTTATTTCGAACGAAAAATTTATCCGGGTGAACAACAAATTTGTGAAAATCATTTTTGACGAACCGGAAATTTCTCTGTTCGTTGAACATAAATGTCGGTTGATTCCTCCCGGAAAACCGGCTGCTTACGGCGGCACATCGCAAACATCGTCTGCCGCGTCGTACTCTTCCATTATGGCAGATGGTAAAGTATATAACCTAAAGCTACCCGATGATTACAAGTTTAAACCCTATAACGTTTTCTGGATAAACCGAAACGGAAAGTTGATAAGTTTTTCAAGCATCGGACAGCTAAAAAAGATTTATCGCGATAAAAAGAAGGTCATCGGCGATTATCTGAAGAAAAACGATGTGAAACTGACCGACGAAAAAAGTGTTGAGGATGTCATTATTTTTATGGAAAACAATTAATGTTAATATAAACAGTTTACAATGAAACGATTACTTATTTTATCATTACTGGCAATTTTTGTTGTCGGTAGTTCCTTGGCACAACAAAAATATGTGCCTTTGGCAGAAAACCTGAAAAACAGGACAGAGTTTCAGGATATGAAATTCGGCGTATTTATTCACTGGGGTATTTATAGCATGATGGCCGACGGTGAGTGGATAATGAACAACAAAAACATCAACTGGCAGGAATACGCGAAATTAGCTGACGGCTTTTATCCATCGAAATACGACGCTGCAAAATGGGTGGCCGATGTGAAAGCCGCCGGAGCAAAATACATTTGCATCACGTCGCGGCATCACGACGGTTTTTCGATGTTCCATACCAAGCAATCGCCTTATAATATTGTCGACGGCACTCCTTTTAAACGCGATATCATAAAAGAGCTTGCCGATGAGTGTCACAAACAGGGCATTAAACTGCATTTTTACTATTCACAACTCGACTGGCGCCGTGCCGATTATTTTCCGCTTGGACGCACCGGACGTGGAGTAGGGCGCACCGAACAGGGAAATTGGGAAACATACCAGCAATTTATGATTAATCAACTCACTGAATTATTAACCAATTATGGTGAAATTGGCGCCATTTGGTTTGACGGACAATGGGATCAGCCGGCTGATTTCGATTGGCGTCTGCGCGAAGTGTACGACCATATCCACAGCATTCAGCCGGGATGTATGATTATCAGTAATCACCACCTTGCTCCGCAGGAGGGCGAAGACGGGCAAACGTTTGAAAAAGACTTGCCGGGACACAATACTACCGGATTTTCAGCTAATGCTGAAATCGGGGATCTTCCGCTCGAAACATGTGAAACGATGAACAATTCATGGGGATACAACATCACCGATCTGAAATACAAATCGGAAAAAGAGTTAATTCATTATTTGGTAAAAGCTGCCGGAAACAATGCCAATCTGCTAATGAATGTTGGCCCGCGTCCCGATGGCACGTTCCCCGACATCGCTATTCAACGTTACAAAGCCATGGGCGACTGGCTAAAGGTTTACGGCGAAACTATTTACGGTACTCGCGGCGGGTTGGTTACACCTCGCGATTGGGGCGTTACCACACAAAAAGGAAACACGCTTTACGTTCATATTCTTAACTTAAAAGACAA